>SMDP01000128.1:0-4785 GCA_012911965.1 Geitlerinema sp. P-1104 | reverse complement strand
CTTCGTTCAATCTTTGGATTTTGCCAGTCGTAGGGGCGAAAAATTTTTCGCCCCTACCGGAACGGACCGATTTGGGAACCCAACGACAAATCCCCAGATAACTTGACGGCCCTTGCCAGATTCGGGAAAAAGACGGTCACTTGTTAAGTTTCATCACAAATTCCGGCAATTCCCGTAAAAACCCTTCCCAGAAAACGACAGATTAGTGACGAGGTGTCTTTTAACTGACCTTAAGTGGCGGAGCAGGACATCCTGTCGCCCCAGCTAGGCTGGTGATAGCCAGACCGCCGGGTGTTGTTTACGCATCTATCACGACCCATGACCTCCCAACCTCAAAACCAAAATTCCGCTCCCCTACGAGTTGTTCCCCCAACGACCGATACTCCCCAGGAACAGCCGGCCCCTCCGGTTCCACCAACCCCTGACCCAGATTCTGAGACAACCTCGGCGAAGCCTCAACAGGAACCGACCCGACATCGTTGGCTCTGGGTAGGAACGGCGGTAGCGACTCTGGGGGCTGTTGGCTTTATTCCTCTTCCCAATCATGTTCGGGGTGATGCGACTCTCAAAACTCTCCCAGGTCAACGACAAACGATTCATATGAGCCGGCCGGGACGGGTTCGGCTACGGGTGAGACCTCATGATCGGGTTCAGCCCGATCAGGTGCTGCTGTCTGTTGAGAGTGAAGATCTTGCAGACCAACTGACGGAGGCGGAGCGATCGCTGCAAGAGGAAAATGCAGCCCTGGAGGTGGCTCAACAGCGACTGGCGCGATCGCAACAACGGCTGAGAAATGCTGAGGATCAGTTGCACCAAGCTCAACGTCGTCTGGATGCTCATTTGGATGATATGCGGGCGATTCAGTTGGGAATCGGGATTCCTCAGACTCGCCGCTTTCAGGAAGAGCGGGGTGGGGTTCAGGCAGAGGAGGAGCGCGATCGCTATGAAATCGAACGACTTCAGGGTGAAGTCCGGGAACTTGAAAGTCGTCAAGGGGCGATCGCCCGAGAACTAAGTTTTTGGTCGGCTCAGAAACAACATCATCAAGAAGAACTAGACAAGTTACAACCCTACATCGCTCGTGAGGCTCTTCAGACCTCTCATCCCGTGGTTCGTGACCACCAAGAAAAACGGGTTAATGCTGAAGACAGGATGATACAACTCGAAGGAGAGCAAGAGCAAAACCAAGCTCGTCTTCAACAAGTTGAGAGTCAGATCCGAGGTCAGGAAGCCTCCTTGAACCGACGAGATCATCAAGCCAATGTGACTCGTGAACAAGAACAACAGGTCCAGTGGGACCTCAATCAGAAACGGATGGACTTGGAAGAGGAACGAGATCGCCGTCAGGCAGAACGAGACACGGCCCATAATGAGCGGGAAACGGCAACCATCCAAGTGCAAAACCATCAGGAGGCGATCGCCGCTCGACAAGCTCAACTCGAAGACCTACGAAAGCGTGACGCTGAACGCACGAAAACCGCCACCATCTCGGGAATTGTCTTAGATCACAACCTAGACCAACGAGATGGAGCCTTCATGCAGGCGGGACAAGAAGTCTTACAAATTGCCAATCTGAGTTATTTGGAAGTCACAGCTCAAATTGCACAAGCGGATTATCATCTGGTTGAAAAAGGACAATTGGTTGAATTTCGGATGCGTAACCAGCCCCGCGACATCACCTATCGCTCCAGTATTGAAAATCGGCGCCCTCTCACTGATCGTCGAGAGTCTGGGATTGAGGATGTCTTTGAAGTCACCTTCCATATTGAAAACCCGGAAAATCTTCGACTTCCTGAAGACAAGGGTTATGTTCAAATTCGCACCGAAAATCGAAATTTCTACCAGAAAATTCAACATCAGTTTGGCAAACTCATCGACCTGGGCTATTACTTCCCCTGGCTCGCTGATTAAGACTCGTAATTGCTCTGTGAACGTTGTTTTAATCTAGAGGGCGACCATAAGGGTACGCCTGAAAAAAGTGTTACATTCGATACAAAATTGCCAAATGATTGTAGGGGCGAACGGCTGTTCGCCCTTCCCCAATTGGGCATCCCATCTAACCACTTTGACCCGTTATAGAGAAGACCCTCATCCTCTCTAGCAGCACAACAATTTTCTTAACCTCGGGGTGGGCCAGTCCCACCCTGTTTTTTGGGTTGCTTTCCCCTAGGTGTTGGTAACGTCTTTATGAAGATTCTGTGAAGACCCGAACGACTCAGAGAGATGAACGCCTAAAAACATTTCCCTGCCAAGCTTACAGCTCTTGAGACTCCCCTCAATAAAGCCGCAATTTCCCCGCGAAATGTAAACAAACATTACAATATCACCGGGTTTCCGTAAAACTGCCCAAAAAAAACTGATAGATCTAATTGGCCTCTTTTAATAAGTCCCCAAAACGCTGATTTGTCACCATAATCTTTACGAAAACTTCATAAAAAATGTCCGGAAGTTGAGATAGAGTGAAACCATCAAAAAATAGGTTTTCCCTAAGTCCCTAAAAGGACGTTTCAGACGAGACCTATCCCCAAACCTCACAATCGTCTGTTTTTTCAGTCTTGCGAGTCCGGAGCATCTACGATTATGTCCCCCTTCAATCCTAAATCCTGGTTTAACCGTCGTTTTCGTCAAAACCCCCCTGAAGCTACGGCCAAGGAAGACCAACAGCAAACCTTTATCCTGGAACCAATTTATACCCCTAGCGGCTTTCTAGATAGTGGGGATGACTCGGATGGGTTGGACTTAGGCCCAGTTGATGAGCCTATGGATGACTTTAGTGATGCCTTATCCCCGGATGGGGAAAGTGATGTTCCTGGAGACGACGGGGATAATATTGGGGATGAGGGAGACCTAGATATCGAGGAGGAGGACATCCTTCCTAAAGGGGAGGAAGGGGTCAACTATCTCGATGACGAGTATATTTCGGACAACGAGATTGGCGAGACCATTCCCTATGCTGGGGATGATGAGGTGGAGACCACTGAACCAAGTGATTCCATGGAAGAGGTGGAGAACGCCCTAGAAGATGATTCAGATATCCCTGACGATGATGGGGAGATAAATAATGAGGAAGAATTAACAGACGAGGAGAGTCCCGAGTCTCAAGAAGACTCAGAAGAAGATGACGGTAACGACGACGACGTTAAAAATGAGGTCGAAGATAATCCAGACGACGAGGGTAACGACGACGACGTTAAAAATGAGGTCGAAGATAATCCAGACGACGACACTGAGAACCTGGGTGACGATGACAACAGCGGCGAGACAGATGAAGAAGCCGCTGACGTGGAAAACGACGAGGAGGGAGAGTCAGAGACGGACGACGACGATGAGGATGAGTTAGAGGAGGACGAGGAAGACAATCCTCTCGCCTTTGACGTGCCTGAATTTAACAGTGGTATCTTCCAAGTGGGAGCCAGCGGTGAAGTTGGTGTGGACTTCCTGTTTGATGGAGGCGCGTATCAAGGGGAAGTGGCCTTCTTTAGTTTGGCGGGTTTCGATGAACTGGAGTTTAACGGTATTGAAGACTTCATCGCTGAAGCCGCACAACGGGCCGCCAGTGGCAGTGAACAGGGTCATATCGTGATTCGTGTGGCGGATGAAGGTGCGCGCTTTACGGGGTCCCTGTTTGGAGAACCGGATTGGAACACTGGTGTCTATCAAGGAGTGAAGACCTTTAACATGACCCCCGGTGATGAGTTTGGGGTGATGCTGGTTCCTAATGGTCGTGTCTCGGAGGTTCTGGATAATCCCAGCATTGGCGGTGCGAAACGGCCCCTGTTCTCTCTGGCCAGCACCAATCCAAAAGAGGGATTCCATCTGGGTCAGATTGCGGATTTGACGGGAGATGGGAATACCTTTGTGTTTGAGGATAAACGGGTTGAGGTGAGTGACTGGGACTACGATGATGTCATCTTCCAGATTCGTGGTGCGGTGGGGGATGCGGTTCATGTGGAGAATGTGATTGCCCCCGACTTGGATTGGCGACAGGATGACCTGGGGAAAGCGTTACTCGCCTATTCCAAACCCTATCTCGCCACCAGTGAGCAGTTGGATTTGGCGGAGTTGGTCACACAAGACCCCGATGGGTTACTCGATGGGGACGATGGTTTCAGTTCCCCAGATGCGGACAACTCAGATTTGCCTGGGGAGGAGTTGGATGATGCTGAGTTGGATGAAGTGGAGGAGGCTGACACCTTAGGGGAGAGTGATGAGGAGTCCCAGGAGAGTCAGTCTGAGTCTGAGTCGGTGGATGAGGATGAGGCGGGGGAGAGTTCCTCGGATTCCACGTCTGATTCCGATAGGTCCTCAACCTCAGGGGGGAGTGAGACGGTGAGCGAGACGCCGTCGTCTAGTCAGGAGTCTGAGGTGACGTCAGGAGAAGACTCCGGTGAAACGGTGACGGGGGGAGATGTGAGCCAGGGGTCGGAGTCGGCTGAGGAAGGCAGTGAGGCGCAACTGGAGGGGGGTTCGGAGGAACCGGTGTCAGATGAGTCGGTTGCAGATAACCCGGTGAGCGAGAACGAGGTTGATGAGTCTTCTAATGGGTCTTCTAATGAGTCCTCTGAGGAAACTGCCGATAGTCAAGGGGCTGACCCGCTCGTGACGGCTGCCCAAGGCTTTGAGTTTGCCAAGGAAGACCAGCCCTTGGTGGGGATTATTGATACGGGATTTGCGGAGAATAATCCTGATTTGAATTACGACAACTTTATCCTGGGGCGTGATTGGGTGGATGGGGATGATAACCCGCTGTTGGCCCCTGGGGAGGGGAGTGAACATGGAACCCAT
>SMDP01000127.1:8978-12592 GCA_012911965.1 Geitlerinema sp. P-1104 | reverse complement strand
GTGGACGCCCTAGGCAATAGGCAATAGAAAAGACGTAGGGGCGCGCCCTTGTGGACGCCCTAGGCAATAGGCAGTAGGCAGTAGGGGGGTTTTGGCTGTTGGGGGTTAGTAGGGGATGCGATCGCGGGGGGCGCTGGAACCGGCTTTTTTCTCTAGGAATTCGATAATTTTACCGGCGACATCGACACCAGTTGAGCCTTCAATTCCTTCTAAGCCGGGGGATGAGTTGACTTCCATGACCACGGGCCCGTGGTTGGAGCGCAATAAATCGACTCCGGCAATTTTTAGCCCCATGGCTTTGGCAGCGCGAACGGCTGTGGTGCGTTCCTCGGGGGTGAGTTTGATTTTTTCGGCTTTGCCGCCACGATGGACGTTGGAGCGAAATTCTCCGGGGGCCCCTTGGCGTTTCATGGAGGCGACGACCTTATCGTTGACGATAAAACAGCGAATATCAGCCCCTTTGGCTTCTTTGATAAATTCTTGCACCAAAATATTGGCATCTAAACCTCGGAAGGCTTCAATGACGGAGGTGGCGGCGGGTTTGGTTTCTGCTAAGACAACCCCAATTCCCTGGGTTCCTTCGAGGAGTTTAATCACCAGTGGAGCGCCATTGACGATGCCGATTAAGCCTTCGATATCTTTGGTGGAATGTGCAAAGCCGGTGACGGGTAAGCCAATGCCTTCGCGAGCGAGGATTTGCAGACAGCGTAACTTATCGCGAGAGCGGGAGATGGCCTGGGATTCGTTGGCGGTGAAGACTCCCATCATTTCAAATTGACGAACGACGGCTGTGCCGTAAAAGGTATGGGATGCACCAATGCGGGGAATGACGGCTTCGACGTCGGTGAGGGTATTCCCTTGATAGATAATTGAGGGGCGGTGGGAGGTGATGCTCATGTAACAGCGGAGATGGTCGATAACTCGCATTTGATGACCACGCTGTTCTCCGGCTTCCCTAAGGCGTTTGGTGGAATAGAGGGCGGGGTTTTGGGAGAGGATAACAATTTTCATAAAGAGGCAAGAGGAAGAACCATGTAGGGGCGCACCCTTGTGGTCGCCCGAGGACACAGAGAAAGAAGGGGCAAGAGCAGGGCTGGGGGAGAGAGGTTTGGGTTTGAGGGATTATGGTGGGTGGGGGATTGGGTTGAGAAGATAGGAGTGCCCTGGATCGACGAGGAAGCGTCCTCGCACGGCTTGTCGTCCTAGGAGCATCCGGAACCCCATGACATCACGATTGGTTAAGGTCAGTTCGATGGGCCATTGCTGTTGCCCGAGTTGAACGGGGGTGAGAATCACGTAGCGCAATTCAGCTTTACCGCCGGAGTTACGGACGTCGCGGCGATCGAGGATGTCGGCCTCGGCGGTGACCACTGTTATTGTATCTCGTTGCTGGGGATGGACTTTAAAGCGGATGCGGGGGCGATCGCCTTTGGGGGGGATCTCTTTAATGTCGTAAGCATGGAGGGCGGAAGATCTAGCACCGGTGTCGATTTTAGCTTTAATCTGGCTGATTCCCAATTCGGGTAGGGTGAGCCATTCTCGCCAACCGATGGCTTGTTGTGGAACCGTCATAGATGAGCTGATGGGAGGTTAGGAGTGGACAGGGAAGGAGGGGGATACGGAGATCGGGTTTCGAGGTATTGTCATGATAGGTTGGGGTCGCGCTCGGCACTTTTTAGGAAATTGGAGGTCTGAAAGAGTAGGGAATGCCGAGATGACGAGCTGATAGGCGAATGCGAAGATGGGGTTTGAACTGGGGTTGGGCGATGATGGGGGCGATCGCCGCCTTCTCTGTCCATCCTTGTGTCAGTCCTTGTGTCAGTCAGGGGGCGACACCTGAGATAACCCGCCATTTTGGTCGCGGTGCGGCTAGTCTTCAAGAGGAGAGACAGCGGCTCCCGGTTATGTCTGAGACTCCTTTAGAGTTTCTCTGTAACCAAGAGGAGCAGAGGTTACACTTGCTAGTGCAAACCCCGACCGAGCCGTTGCCATTATTGAGTTGGCCTCTGATGGGTGGCTCGGAGTTGGCGATGACAGATCCCTGTTTGCAGGCATCGGAACAATTACAAGCGGCTTATTATGACGACGGGGTTGATTATATAACCCTTGGCCGCGTTGATGGTCAGTTTGTGGTCTGTCTAGTGGGCGATCGCCGTTCGGGTTGCAATCGCTATAACATTTTACTGACGATTCCGCCGTTGGCGGTGACTCGCCAATCCACGACAGAGGCGATGATGTCGCAACTGTTTGATCTCGATTTTCTGGGGACGAGTCGGGGTCAGTGTGATATCGATGAGAGTGTGTATGTGGATCTACGAGAGTACCTCGATCGCGATCGCGATCAATCCCCGACGCTCTCCTGTCGCTGCTACTGTGGATTTTGCGTCTGTCCCCAATGAGCTGAGTCGGTTAATCTAATCAATAGCCGATATCGACAACACGAGAAGACGGAGTCTATGAAATTTAATGCGATTGCAACCTCAGCCTTAGAGTGGACGGGTGATGGCCTGGCCCTGATGCTACGGGAGAACGAGGTGGCTTTATCTGGGGATTTGGCCAAGCTGGACGAAAAACTCTCAGGAACCCTCAGTGAATTGATTGAGGAAACCCAGTTTGAGGGGAAGGTGGGCAATGGTGCGGCCACCCGAGTCGGTGGCGGGAGTGCGGTCCGTAAGCTGATTATTGTTGGCTTGGGAGACTCCACCTCCCTCGATGACTGGCGACGGGCCAGTGCGGCGATCGCCCGTTTGGCGAAACAGCAACATTGCAAAACGGTGGGGGTAGCGGCCCCAGTCTGGAAAGATGACTCGACTTCCACGGCCCAGGCCCTGGTGGAAGGGTTTGAGTTGGCCCTGCATCAAGATCAACGCTTTAAGTCGGAAGAGGATAAAACCACTCAGGTGCAAACGGTCAACCTCTTGGGCCTTGACGGAGAAGATGCTGCCATTGAGACGGCCCGCAAGATTTGTTCTGGGGTGATTTTGGCCCGAGAATTGGTGGCGGCCCCGGCCAATAGCATCAATCCTCTCACTTTGACGGAAACCGCCCAGGCGATCGCCAATGAATATGGACTAGATCTGACGATTTTAGAAAAAGAGGACTGTCAGAAACGGGGCATGGGAGCCTTCCTGGCGGTGGCCCAAGCGTCGGATATTCCGCCGAAGTTTGTCCATATGGTCTATAAACCCAAAGGCAAACCCCGTAAGAAACTGGCCATTGTGGGTAAAGGCTTAACCTTTGATTCGGGTGGACTGAATCTCAAACCCAGTGGGAGCGGCATCGAAACCATGAAAATTGACATGGGTGGGGCGGGGGCCACCTTTGGGGCCGCCAAGGCGATCGCCCAACTGAAACCGGATGTAGAGGTTCACTTTATCTCGGCTATCTGTGAAAACATGATTAGCGGGCGTGCTATGCACCCAGGAGACATCTTAACGGCCTCAAATGGCAAAACAATCGAAGTGAACAACACGGACGCAGAAGGGCGTTTAACCCTGGCAGATGCCTTGGTCTATGCCGATAAACTCGAAGTGGATGCGATGGTGGATCTAGCCACCCTCACGGGGGCCTGTGTCGTGGCTTTAGGGGATACGATCGCCGGTCTGTGGAGTCCC
>SMDP01000127.1:2425-8750 GCA_012911965.1 Geitlerinema sp. P-1104 | reverse complement strand
GACAAGGACAACGGCTACAACAGCACCGGTGCCACTGGTTTCCCCGTCCGAACTCTGGTTAACTGGGTTCTCAGTTAGGCCATCCCTTGTCTGTTTCTAGGAGTCGTGCGTTCCGGCTTGTAGGGGCGAAACATTTTTCGCCCCTAGGATTGCAAGTCTGCTTACAATAATCCCGAGATGGTGCGTTCCGGCAAGTTTTGAGAGCGTCCCCTCAAGCCAATCGTGAAATGATGCCGGGACGCACCCTACCCCCTATTGCCTGTTGCCTAGGGCGTCCACAAGGGCGCGCCCCTACGTCTTTTCTGTTCCCTATTCCCTGTTCCCTTCTCCCCCCATGAAATCCCCTGAAAAGTTCCCAAAATTAGTCTGGGGAGTCTCCCTCGTAACGGTGGTCTTAGCCGGGGGGTTGGCGTTCCTGTATCAGTTGGGGACGGCCAATCTGGTGGATGAGACGGAACCGCTGTTTGCGGAGGCGGCCCGTCAGATGAACGTCACTGGGGATTGGATTACCCCCTATTTCAATGGGGAAACTCGTTTTGATAAGCCGCCGCTGGTGTATTGGTTGATGGCGATCGCCTATAGGCTAATCGGGACCAATGAATGGGCGGTGCGCCTACCTTCGGCATTGTCGGCGATCGCCCTGATGGCGGGAACTTATATCACGCTCTGGCGTTTTGTGCCTCCCGCGTCGGGGAGTCGCTATGGTTGGTTGCTTCCCTGGGGGGCGGCCAGTTTGGGGGCGATCGCCATCGCCTTTAATCCCCAAACCTTTATTTGGGGACGCACGGGAGTCTCGGATATGCTGCTGTGTGCTTGTGTGGGGTTGTCGTTGTTGTCCTTTTTTTGGGGCTATGCGACGGAGGGAAAGATCCAGAATCGGGCCTATTTGAGCTTTTTTATCTGGATGGGGTTGGCGGTTTTGGCGAAGGGGCCGGTGGGGATGGTGTTACCGGTGGGGATTATTGGCGGATTTCTCCTCTATGGGGGCAATGTTAGGACGGTGTGGCGAGAGATGCGGCCGTTACGGGGCTGGCTGATTTTTCTGCTAATTACGGTTCCGTGGTATCTCTTGGTTTGGCAGGCCAATGGGGAGGCGTATATTGAGAGTTTCTTTGGCTATCACAATGTGGAACGGTTCACGCGGGTGGTGAATCGTCATAGTGGACCCTGGTATTTCTATTTTGGGGTGGTGTTGGTGGGGTTTGCCCCTTGGTCCGCTTATCTTCCGGCGGCGATCGCCCGTTTGCGGGTTTGGCGGCGCGGCTGGTGGCGTAAACTGCCACGTCAGGAGCAGTTGGGGGGGTTTGCCCTGTTTTGGTTTGGCGGGGTGTTTGTCTTTTTTACGGTGGCGGTGACGAAACTGCCCAGTTATGTGTTGCCCTTAATTCCAGCGGCGGCGATTTTGGTATCTCTGCTGTTGAGTGAGGAGATGCTGCATCGTTCGAGTCTCTCCCGTCGCTGGCTGTTGGCCAGTCATGGGGGGAGTTGGTTGATTTGGATGTTGATGGCGATCGCCCTGGTGATTCTGCCGTTTATTATTGGCCCTGATCCGGTCGTCGATCGCATTGATTTAGAGATTTTCAAGTCGGGGTTAAGTACCTGGGGGGCAGGGGTAATTGTGGCGATCGCCTCAGTGGTGGAAGCGATGGCCCTGACGCGCCGTCGTGGAGTGGCGATCGCCCAGGTGGGAGGCTTTGCTCTGTTTCTGCTGTTGGTGGCTCATCCGATGTTTGGGCTTTTGGATGAGTTACGTCAACAACCGATTCGTCAGATGGCGGATACGGCAAAGGCAGTTTATCAACCGGGCGATCGTCTCCTCTCGGTTGGGTTTGAAAAGCCCTCGATTGTCTTCTACACCCAGCAGCCGGTGACCTATGTTTCCCGTCCGTCGTTAGGGCGAGAAGATTTACGCCAACAAGTCGAACAGGGCAATGTATCGGGAACGACTCTGGTGTTTGCCGATCGCGAACGATTACCCATGCTGGGGTTACGAGATGACCAGTATGATCTCCTCGACTCGAAACGTCGTTATCGTCTCGTCCGCGTCTATCACGATCGCCTCGACAAGTTCACTCACAAAGACCCAGATTAAAACCCGGGCCGACCACAAGGGTTCGCCTGGGCGACCACAAGGGTTCGCCTGGGCGACCACAAGGGTTCGCCCCTACGTTAGCCCCCCTGAACGACCATCACAGAACAGTTGGCATGATGGAGGACGTAGTTACTGACGCTGCCGAGTAAGACCTCTTTAAGGCCGCGATGGCCGCGCCGTCCTAGAACAATTAGATCTGCTTGCCAGTTCTGGGCCACATCGCAAATCCAAGACCCTGGGTCGCCAAACTTTGTTTCAGGGGTAACCTTGACCCCTTCTGTTTCGGCTTTGCTGACGTAGTTTTCGAGCAATTTTTGGACTCGCTCTGCTTCTTTTTTAAGATGCTCTTGTTGCATCTCAAACATCATTTTGCTGCTGGATAAATCAATGCCAATTCCAGTCCCCATTAACGGGACGGATTCGCTGACCCGCTGCATTGTGGTGCAATGGAATACCATTAACTCGGCTTCATCCTGCACGGCGGTATTCAGGGCATGACGGAATACTTTAGGGGCAGATTTGGAGTCATCAAGGGCAACTAAAATTTTGTGAAATGTCATGATTTTAATTCGCGGCTTAACCGTCGTTCTTTCGTCGGGATTTAAGTTGCAAAATTAAACAAGATAGCCAGTTTTAGGGTTGACGTTTTTTATACACTTAAACTCTATTTCAAAAGTAACATAATCTACTATTTTTTGCGGCAACTTGTATTAAAAATTTGCATTTTGACCCGAAGGAAGGCTGAGACCTGGGGACGGCTGGGGCGAGTCTCGATTATGGATGATCCGGTTTCGAGAGCTGTTGGGCCAGGCGTTGGGCGAGGGCGATGATCTCCTCTTGGCGGGCGATCGCCTCCCGCCAAGGTTCGGGGATGGACTCATAGCCATAGTACAATCCGGCTAAGCCTCCGGTAATGGCGGCGACGGTGTCGGTGTCATTGCCTAAGTTAATCGCTTGTAACACGGCCTCGGCGTAACTGTTGGTGTTGAGAAAACACCAGAGAGCGGCTTCTAAACTATGAACCACATAGCCGCTTGAGGAAATCTTATCAACTGGGAGTTGAGCCAGTTGGCTGTTGAGACGTTGAAAGTGCGATCGCTGCTGCTGAAATGGGGGTTGCTCATAAAAGGGTTCCACGGCGGCTAACCCGTCGGCGACAGCGGTATCAGGTGCTTTTCCCTCTAGGAGTTCTTTGGCGATGCTGATATACATCCCGCAGGCCATTTGACTGCGTGGGTGAGCGTGGGTAATCGCAGAGACTTGATGCACCCGTTCTAGGAGTTCTGGGAAGGGGAGATGGTCGGCAAAATAGACCATGGGTAAAATCCGCATCAGAGAACCGTTCCCATTACTACGTTCGCCGCTTCCGCCGGAGTCAGTTGGGGGAACGCCCCGCAAGAGTTGACTGATGGCTCGACTGGTGGCTCCCCCAACGTCAAAGACTTCGTTATAGGGAGTCCAAAGAGCTTCGGTGAACCAGAGACAAAATTTTTCGGCGATCTGGGTCAAGTTAAAGCCGTCACAGAGAGCGTCAGCTAAACAGAAGGTGAGGGAACTGTCGTCAGACCAGGTTCCAGGAGGCTGGTTGTAGGTTCCATAGCCCCGAATATCGGTGACCGGGTCATCTTGTCGTTCAGCTCGGGAGCTAAATTCCACGGGAACCCCTAAAGCATCCCCGACACAAACACCCATCAGTCCAGCGAGAACAGTAGAGGAGTGGGTCACAGAATTTGCGTGAATGGCACTGCCTCTATTGTAGGGGCCGCCCTGCCTGAGTTAAACCTGCTCTGGCGGCTGGAGAATGTCCGCCGTTCGGATTTTATTGATAGTATATCTCAATACAGACCTGGTGGAATTGGGGAATTTTTGAGAAAACTGTAGCACAGCTCAGAGTAAATTACCCAATTTGTGTTATCTGTGTTACTTAAAACCGCCTCAAATCAAAAGATAAGCTTAAATTATTTCTGGATGACGCTTTTGTAATGTATTAAGTGGTCTATGGTACATTAATGACAATAAGTTTGAATTACTGTTCAAGACAGTGAGAGCCATTTAGAGCTATTTATGGAGGACTTTGTATTATGACTCGTCCCTCGGAACCGAATCCGGGCCGCCCCTCCCCCCTGGGTGCTGGCTTTACCTTTGTTAGTGGGGGAGTGGGGGGCGATCGCCCTCAAGCCTCAAGGCGACCTGCCCAGGCGGAAACGAGTATTCCCTTGGCTGAAGCTGAGGAAGGGCAACGCTTCTGGGTGGTGGACTTGCCCGCTGGGCTTGAGCCAAAAGGGTTGCACCTCGGGGATGAGGTGACCATCCTCAGTCGTTCTCAGAGCGGTTCAGTCGTGTTATCGGTCAATGGGAAGCAACTCGGCTTTTGTCGCGATCGCACTCAGACGATTTACGTCTCAGGCCAACCCCAATCCCGGCAACAACTACGCCATCTCAAAGTGGGGGCGGCGGGACGCATTTTAGGCTACAACTGCCCCCATCGTGGCTATCGCAAACGCCTCTTAGCCATGGGATTGACCCCAGGAACAACATTTACCGTCACCCGCCATGCACCCCTCGGGGACCCGGTGGAAATCTGCGTGCGCGGCTTTAGTCTCAGTCTGCGCAAGGACGAGGCTTGCGCTCTTTTAGTCGAGTCCATTCAGGAGTTATGCCATGAGCCCTATTGCAACCCGTCAGGCCAAAATTGCCGCCATCGGCAATCCTAATTGTGGCAAAACAACCCTCTTTAACGCCCTCACAGGGTCCAATCAGGTGACGGGGAACTGGCCCGGTGTCACCGTTGAACGAGTCGAAGGAACCTATGTCCATGATGGTCAAACCTTGACGGTGGTGGACTTACCGGGGGTGTACTCTCTCGATGCTGAAGATGCGGACACGGGACTCGATGAACGCATTGCTCGGGATTATCTCCTCTGTGGGGAGGCGGATTTAATCGCCAATATCGTCGATGCGTCGAATCTCGAACGCAATCTCTATCTGACGACGCAATTGATTGAAATGCGTCTGCCGATGGTGGTGGTGTTAAATATGACCGATGTGGCCGAGGAACGGGGACTCGAGATTAAGGTTGAGGCCCTGTCGCAACGGTTAGGCTGTCCGGTGGTGTCGGTGGTGGCCTCGAAATCTCTGGGAATGACTCAGTTACGCGGGGCCATTACCGAGGGGTTACAGTCACCGCCCATTCCGCCGGCGTTTGTGGCTTATCCGGCGGTGGTGGAAGATGCGATCGCCGCGATTTTGCCCCATTTAGAGGCCCAGGGGGAATCTTCGCCGGTAGATCCCCGCTGGAAAGCGTTGCGGCTATTGGAATACAACGATTTGACCCTTCCTAGACGACGGCAGCCAGACCTCGATCGCACGATTCGTCTTTGGCAAAGCCGGGTTCAGGATGTCTTGGGGGAAGATTTGGATATTGTCATCGCTGATGCGCGGTATGGCTTTATTCGCAATATCACTGAGGTGGCCTTGGTGCGATCGCGCCAAGTCAATGCCAGTCTGACGCAACAGATCGACCGTTGGGTTCTCAACCGCTGGCTGGGGATTCCCCTGTTTTTGGCGGTGATGTATCTGATGTTCCTGTTCTCGATTAATGTGGGCAGTGTCTTTATTGATTTCTTTGAACTGTTTACTGGGGCAATTTTTGTAGACGGCTTCGCCAATGTCTTGGAAGGGGTTGGCAGTCCCGATTGGCTGATTGCTTTGCTGGCGAATGGGGCGGGTGGCGGTATTCAAACGGTGTCTACGTTTATTCCGGTGATTGCCTGTACGTTCTTGTTTTTGGCGTTTCTGGAAGACTCTGGCTATATGGCTCGGGCGGCGTTTGTCATGGATCGTTTGATGCGTTTTATGGGGCTACCGGGGAAGTCGTTTGTGCCGATGTTGGTGGGGTTTGGCTGTAATGTGCCGGCAATTTTGGCCACCCGCAGTCTGGAAAGTCCCCGCGATCGCCTGTTGACGATTCTCATGAATCCGTTTATGTCTTGTGGGGCTAGGTTGCCGGTGTATGCTCTGTTTGCGGCGGCGTTTTTCCCGGTGGGGGGTCAAAATATCGTTTTTGGTCTCTATTTGACGGGGATTGCGGCGGCGGTGGTGACGGGATTGATTCTCAAGCAGACGCTGCTGCAAGGGGAGGTGTCTCATTTCATTATGGAGTTACCCCTCTATCATCTACCGACGCTGCGCGGGGTGTTATGGCGCACTTGGGATCGCTTGCGAGAGTTTATC
>SMDP01000127.1:0-2245 GCA_012911965.1 Geitlerinema sp. P-1104 | reverse complement strand
ATTTTTACGGGCGTGTTTGCGAAGGAGGCGATCGTGGGATCTCTCGATGCGTTGTATGGCCAGTTGGCCCGGGAAGCGGCGGCGGAAGCGGAGGAACCGTTTGAGTTTTGGCCCACGATTGAGGAAGCGTTTACCTCGATTGGTGACAATTTCCGCGAGTTGGGGGGTCAATTGTTGGACCCTCTCGGCCTGGATGTGGGGGATATTGATGATGTCGAAGGTGCAGCGGAGGAACAGGGGGTGGCGACGCATACGTTTGGCCAAATGGTGACTCGTTTTGATGGCCAGGTGGGGGCGTTTTCCTATTTGTTGTTTGTGTTGTTGTATTTCCCTTGTTTGGCGGCGACGGCGGCGATTCATCGGGAGACGGGAACTCGCTGGACGCTGTTTGCGGGGATTTGGACGACGGGGTTGGCCTATTGGGTGGCGACGTTCTTTTACCAGTTTGGGACGTTTGATCGTCATCCGGGATCGTCGACGGCGTGGCTGTTGGGGTTATTGGTGTTTTTGACGCTGATTCTGGTGGGAATGCGTCGTATTGGCCGGGTGGTTTAGGAGGTTCGGATGATTTTACGGGAGTTACAGGGCTATTTGGCGCAGCATCAGGCGGTGTCGTTGGCGGATTTGATGAATCATTTTCACTGCGATGGTGATCTGTTGCGCTTGATGTTGAAGAAGTTGATTCGCAAGGGACGGGTGCGACAATTGCCCAGTGGTCAGCGTTGTGGGGAGTGTCATCATTGTGATCCGACTCAGTTTGAGTGGTATCAGTTTATTCGTTAGGGGTTCTGGGGGGTGGCAATCGCCGTTTTTGAATTAGGGTTTTGGTTATCCACCAGCCGCCCAGGGAACAGATGACACTGGCCAGCAAGGCGATGACAAATGGGTGGGGAGGAAGCCAGGGGCGATCGCCACTGGGGAGTTGCCAGGGTTCCGTGGCTAAGCCGGAGGTGGAGGCGACAATCGCCCCGGCTGCAATTCCGACCCCGACGGCTTGGATTTGGTCTTGTAAGTCTTGGTTGGCCTGTCGTTGTCGTTCTTGTTCGGCTTGGGCGTTGGCTTCGGCTTTTTTCTGGAGTTCTTGTTGTCGTTGGTCTCGCTTTTTCTCCCAACGCTGCCAGGTGCGATCGCATTGGGCTTGGTCGATTTCCACGATGGCACGAATGGAGGCGATCGCCTGACGGATTAACCCGGTTCCCTGGTCAAAATACCTTAAATCGGCTTCGATTTGTTGCTGAAATTGCGGCGCGGTTTCTTCTCCGAAATAGCGCAAAAATGATAGTTCTTCCTTATCAGTTTCTAGGATAGCACAGATGCGCTCAATTTTGCTGTTGTAATTGTTACAATTTATGTGTATTGTTGTTAATAAATCTTTCATTTTTCGCAGGATGCGATCGTAGCTGAGGGAGTCGGTGGAGAGTTTTTTTAACTGAGTCTTAAAGTCTTGGAGATAGGTGGAGTCTTGGGGATTGGGTTCGGCGCGATCGAGTTGATCTTGGATGTCGTCTAAGGTGGGGTCTAAGCTATCGTAGTATTGCTTGAGTTTCTCATAGGTGTGGCGGCTATCGTAAAAGGCTTTGACGACTTTGTGGCGGTAGAAGAAGAGGTCAAAGATATCCAAAAAGCAGTTTTGCAGGGTTTGGTCGGCAATTTCATCGCGAAATAGCCAGATGAGAACCTGGGGAGATTGAGCGGGTTCTCGGGGATTCCCATATTCAAAAATAGAACTCCCAAATAAGTCACCCCGACGGGATAATGGGGGGTCGGAACAGTTGAATAGGCGTTGATAGCAACCGTTGGCGAGTTGTCTGAGATAACCGAGGTCTTGTTGTCGGGTTTGGCGGGTTAACCAAACGGTTAAGATTAGGGTTTCTCCCAGGAAACAGCTACTGAAGGGAAAGAGGAGACGGTTCTCGGGATTAAACTGTTGTAAACTCTCCAGGTTGACGTCTTCGGTTTTGTCGTTTTCTTCGTCATAGCCAATGTTGAAAAAGACGCCATAGCTATCTTGAAGTTGGACGGGTTGGATAAAGCCTTCGAGGTTAGACTCGTCGCTGAGGTTGAAGTTAATCTCCGTTTGGGGTGGGGGGAGGAGGATGCGATGTTCCCCGAGGTGGAGTTGGGGACTGAGTCGTTTGGGGGTGAAGTGGGAGAGGAGGCGATCGCAGTTTTCCCAGAGGGGGTGTGTTTCTCCCTGGGTGTTATCCTTGCGGAGATGATACGCACATAAATAGAGGTTGGGGGC
>SMDP01000126.1 GCA_012911965.1 Geitlerinema sp. P-1104 | reverse complement strand
CTGTTCCCTGTTCCCTGTTCCCTGTTCCCTGTTCCCTGTTCCCTGTTCCCTGTTCCCTGTTCCCTGTTCCCTGTTCCCTTCCCCAATGTCTGATCCTCTCCAAGAACTGTTCTCCACCATCTGCGATCGCCGCGACAATCCCAGCGAGCAATCCTATACCTGTAAACTCCTCGCCGGTGGAGACAACAAGATTCTCAAGAAAATCGGCGAAGAAGCCGCCGAAGTCGTCATGGCGTGTAAAGACGATGACCCGGATGCGATCGCCTCAGAAGTCGCAGATTTGCTTTACCATACCCTTGTTGCAATGGCGCACCATAATGTAGATGTCGATGCGGTCTATCAGCACCTAGAGGGCCGCCGACGCTAACCCACTCTCGGAGATCTGACTTGCCTATGTCTCTTGACGTTACAGCGGGCGAAGCCCTGATCCAAAATAACTTAGAGAAATTTCTCTTAGTCCTCTCTGTCTCCCTGACAGTGGCTACCCTGTCACGAACCGTGAGCTGGATGAGGCAGATCCCTTACACCCTATTATTGGTCATCGTTGGGGTCTTCCTCGCCTTTGAAGATGTCCGTTTGGTGAATTTGTCGCCGGAACTCATTTTGGAGATTTTCCTGCCTCCCTTGCTCTTTGAAGCGGGTTGGAACCTCCATTGGAAGAATCTCAAACGAGACTTGATCCCCGTTACTCTGTTTGCCATTGTGGGGGTGATGATCTCCATCTTTGGCATTGGCTGGCTGCTGGCCAGCTTTACTGACATTCCCCTCCCGGTCTGTCTGCTCGTGGGAGCCAGTCTCTCGGCCACCGATCCGGTGTCTGTCATTGCCCTATTTCGTGAGTTGGGCGTTGGTGAACGACTGACTGTCCTCATGGAAGGAGAAAGCCTCTTTAACGATGGGGTGGCCGTTGTGGCGTTTGGGTTATTGCTGGGGTTAGCTACGGGAAGTCAAGAGTTCTCCCTACAAGTGACGATTTCCGACTTTGCGATATTTGTCGGCGTTGGGATTGGCGTAGGAAGTGCCATTGGTTTCGGGATTTCCTACCTCACTCAACGGTTTGATTTGCCCTTGGTGGAACAGTCTCTGACGCTGGTGGCCGCCTACGGAACCTATGTGATTACGGAAAACCTCGGCGGTTCCGGGGTCATTGCCGTGGTGACAACGGGCGTCATTTTAGGGAACTTCGGGTCTCGGATTGGTATGAATCCCCGTACACGCCTGCTAGTGACCGAATTTTGGGAGTTTATCGCCTTCTTCGTCAACTCCATTGTCTTCTTGTTGATTGGCGATCGCGTCCAGTTTGACAGCCTGCAAGAGAGCCTGATTCCCATTGGTATTGCCATTGGCGGCCTATTACTAACACGGGCAATCGGCATTTTTGGCTTAGGAGGGTTCAGTAACTCGGTTGCGAAATCTGGCATCAAACTACCCGAATTGACCGTATTGTGGTGGGGAGGCCTGCGAGGTTCCGTCTCCATCGCTCTGGCCCTGAGTGTTCCCGTGATGCTTCCGGAACGCGAAGAGGTCATCGGGATTGTCTTCGGTGTAGTATTATTTACGCTTCTCGTTCAAGGCTTAACCACCAAATCCCTGCTCCAGAATCTCTCGTTACTGGATGAAAACTCCCGCAAACAGGAGTATACCGAAATTGTGGCTCGTCGTGCTGCCCTAGAGCGAGTTGTGCAGCATCTACAACAGCAAGAGGCTCGCTCTGATATCCCGCAGGACTTTTACGACTATCAAAGCTCTCTCATTCAAGGAGAACTCAAGCAGTTGCAACAACAACTCCATCAGCTTCAGAAGGAAGATCCAGACCTCAAAGACTATGCCAGTCAAATGCTCAAGGAACAACTCTTAGCCATTGAAGCCGATACCTATGCCGAGTTTGTCAAATCAGGGCAGTTAACCCAAGAACTAGCCCCCTTCTTACAAGGAAACCTCTAGCCAATCGGCTGACAGCCAGCGGGAACCCCATGAATGTACTCACTCCCGGCGCTTAAAGACCCTCGGCGATAGTTAGCATCATGGGGTTGCCCCCACCCCAGTTGTAAGACGACTTCCAGGAAGGTTTGATTTTCCCATTTCCAGATATTGGCCCAATCTGTGCGTGGAATCAGGGCCGATACATCTGTCAGCGTCAGGGGTTCATAGTCTTTCCCCTGGTTCACGCTCAAATATAAATCCATTTCCGGGGTAACTCGTTGCCAAAACTCAAGAATCTGGGGTTTGGCCTGTCGTAAAGTCTCTAAATCACGCTCAAGGGCAATCAAACGCTCATGAACTTGGGGATAGTGCAGGGTTTGCCCTTTCAAGGTCAGATGCCGCCAGATAATCCCTGAAACGCCGTATTCTTGCTGATACCGGTGAATCGCCGATTTAAAATCCTGATAGGCCGAGAACCGCTGCATCGCATCAGGTTTAAGGAGGCTATCCACAGCGATATTGCCGATATAGGGGTTAGCAGACAGATTGAGCCGTTCTCCCCTCAGGCAAGCCTCATGTTCAGCGGCGAGGATGTCAATGAGTTCTTCGGTTGTATGAACCTTCACCATACCGCGATCGCCCACCCCATTGTCTTTTTCCTAGTCTGCCATGTTTTGCCGAGGTTTTCATCCTCTGTAGAGACTGTATAGACTACTTAATAGCGACGAGGAAAGGGAATGCGATACCGATAGCGAATCTGAACGGGGGCTTCCCGTTGAGGAAGACGACAGGCCCTGGCGGCGGAACTGGCTTCGATCTCGGTGCGTTGGGAGGTGACTCGCGGCCCACCACTATGATCAGTATTGGTATACAACACCCCCAAGACACAACGGCGAATCTCGCGGGCCTCAATACGAGTTTGGACCCCTTCGCAGGCCTCAGCAGCCGAGGCCTGATCCACAATGGTACGGCGAGAGTTCAGTCGGGGGGTTCCATCATGGCTAATATCAGTATGCAGCAAGCCATTTAAACACAGGCGCACCACCTGATCGCGGGATTGAGCCAAGCTGGGGGAACTCCAAAGGAGGCCCAGGGCAACACCTAAGCTGAGGGGAAGCAGTTTCATGGATGATGAGGGGCTGATTGAATGGTTACGAGCGTCCTACTCCAATTATGACGAATTCGCAGGACTGAGGTTTCACGTAACTCCACCGCCGATCAACTAAGGCTCCTGGTTGGGCAGACACTAAATATTATTAGCCGCAAAATCTATGATTTATTTATTAGGTTTTATATTTATGGCTTGGCGCTGGGTTCCTATCCATACTAGGACAACGTGTTTACAGGGATTGAGGATGAATTTCACCAATTTTAAAATTCCCCAGTTACAATTCAGAGGTATGAACAGGAAAAGTTAAGCGTTGCTCCAAGCTCCAGGATGCAATTTACTCTTCCTGCTGCACCTGAAACCTTTTTTTGTGTCTTGAATTTTGTGAGCTAAGATTTGCAGGTCATAGTCTATTCTGCTGGAATTTTTTTGTAAATCTCGTTTTTGCAAATAAAAAAGATTATGGTTGTTCAAAAAGGACTCTACATATTGGCAAATGACAATCTCTATGATCAGTTAATTGCCTTGATCAACAGTATCTATGAAAACTACGATAAAAATATCCAAATTTGCATTATTCCTTATGATGATAAGATTAAGAAAATAAAAACATTGACATCCGATAAGGTTTTCTTTTTTGATAACCCTGAATTTATTGATGTTTTGTCAAATTTTGCTTTAGATATTTGGTCTAGTCCAAGGTTTAGTGGCAAGACTAAACGGGCCTGGTTCCATTGCAGTAACACAATCCGAAAGCTCTGCGCTTTCGAGGGTATATTTGATGAGTTTATCTATATTGATTGTGACTCTTTGGTAATGTCTTCTTTGTCGGATTGTTTTGAAAAATTACGCCAATACGACTGTATTTTTAACGATTGGGAGCATAACAAGCAAGAATGCTTTTTGGCTACAGACTTAATAGCCAAGAAATATAGCTGTGATGCCATGAAAGTTAGACAATTTTGTCATGCTTCAGATTTTTTTGCTTCTAGAAAAGGAAGTATAACTAGAGAAATTCTGCAAGAAACAAAGTTCAAACTACTTGAAGATGAAGAAATTTATTTTTTAAGAGATAAGGGCTGGTGGGATGAAGTTTATCTATTTAGCTACTTGACATTTTATTTGGACTGGAAGATATTTAACTACACGATGAGTTCTAATCCCAGGGAGCGAACGGGTAATATTGCCGGGGTAGATCCGTTCATTGAAAAAGACTGGGTTCTCTACAATGCTCAAGGCTGTAAACCAATTCATCGAATTCATTATATGGGGTATAAATCTAGGAACTTCCATTATCTCTGTCAAGGAGAGGATGTAGATATTCCCCATCGTGATGTGTTTCTTCATTACCGATTTTTGGACGAACCGGAGAAAGCCCCTAAATCACTCAAGAAAGTGAATTCTGGTACCCAATTTGTGCGCCAGTGTGGACAAGGGGTTAAGAAATTGAAGAATCGGTTACAGCCTAGATGAGTGCTTACCCGTCTAATTTGTATAGAGGGATGTCTTATCTTCCCTACAACATCGCTTCAAACTCCCGCCGCAAGCACTTCACATTGGCCACACGGGCCACAATCAAATGCCCCTCATCTGACTGTTGAAACATCTGTTTCCAATGACAAACCCGCTCCTCTTGACTCAGCCAAAACTCAATCATGGCCGAGATGACGGCATCCCAATCCCAGTCAGGTTTTTGATGCACCAGTTCCGTGGATTGAATGAAGCCATCAAGGGTGCAGTCATAACTTCCGAGATAGGCTAGACTGCGATGGGGAGTCTGTTCAACTTTTTGTTGATGATCAAAGAAGTTCAGAACCGGTAAAATGTTTATGATATCAAAGGTGTAGCTCATAATGCGGCTTGTTTAACTCACGGTCAATGCGTTATTTAAGCAACCTCAACTGCCGATAAGTCTGTCCTGAAATTAGCACTCTCAACTTGTGAGTGCCAACTAAAAAGCCGCCAGGTGGTGAGGTTTTCTCACTCCCTAGCGGCTAAAAAATGGGGAGATATACGCAGAGACTTCCTGAAGGAAAATCTAGGCATTGCTGTTTCCCATCGTGCAAGTTAACAGGTTTATGGTTGGCATTCTAGCGAATTGATTGGCAAAAACCGTTTATTATGAACATCTAGCCAAAAAATTTAACCAAAATTTACGATAAATTATGAGTCTGGCTCCTTGGAGAACTCATCTCGCTGGTGCATTACACCGCAACCGTAGTCTGATCTATGCCCGCTATTTGCAACTGGCGACAGTACGTCCTGATGGAACCCCCGCCAACCGAACGGTGGTGTTTCGAGGCTTTGCAGAGGGCGATCGCCTGCAAATGATTACCGATCGCCGCAGTGCTAAGATGCACGACATCGCTGAGAATGGCCAAGCTGAAGCCTGTTGGTATTTCCCCAAAACGCGGGAACAGTTCCGTTTAGGGGGACCCTTAATCGCCGTCTCCGAGGCCTGTCAGGATGAGGGATTACAGCGGCTGCGATCGCACCTCTGGCGACAGATTTCCGACAATGCGCGTTCCGGGTTTGCCTGGCCCGAACCTGGGGGCGATCGCGCTCCCGTAGAGGCCTTTCAAGTGTCTCCCCCCAATCCCGAAACCCCCCTAGAAACCTTTAACCTCCTCTTACTCGAACCCATCCGCGTTGATTGGCTGAAACTGCGAGGGGAACCCCAAAATCGCCATCTCTATCAACGCCAGGAGAACGGTCGTTGGACTCAACGAGAACTCAACCCGTGAACTACCAAACGCTGTAATCTTTGATGAGCGTGTTCGGTAGTTCACAACACCCTATTCTACCTCTGTGTCCTCTGTGACTCTGTGGTTCCCCCGATTGCCTAGGGCGACCACAAGGGTACGCCCCTACGTCTTTTCCAACTCCTCTCCAGAAGGAGTATCCGCCTCTTGATCGGCAAAACGTCTAGGATAAATGCGATCGCAGAACAACAGCGTTCCAGCCGCCACACAAATCGGAACCGCCAAGAGATTCACAAAGGGAACACTCACCAAAAACAACGACACCAGGCTAAAAGTTCCCGTAGCCGGAAGTCCCCCTAAAGCAATCTTGAGCTTGTCACGAAAGCGTAGGCGGCGGCGTTCAAGGGGGGCATCCAGGAAATCCAGACAGACAATCAGGGCCGCGATCGCCACCCCACCGATCCCGGCCACAAGCGTTCCTAAACCAGGAATCCAATTCGCGACGAATAGGATAATCCCCAACCCCAAGGCTAAGACAATCTTTTTCACCTCAAAGGCCAACGCGCGCCAAATATCCTTGAACATCACCAATAGCCCCTGCTCATAGGTGGTAACTTTCCCCGTCTTCAGCTTCTCCAACTCCTCCGATAACTGGCCATACCAGGGAGAACCGAGAATCGCGCCAAACTGCACCAATAACAACCCCGTCGCCAGGAACAACCCCACCACCAGGATGCCTTGCAACAGGCCGCCCAACAGCTCCCCAATCCAACTCAGCCAAACCAACCATTGAGGCAAATTCGCCACCCAAGCCGTAATCCGAGCATCCAAGGCCGCCGTAATCCCCTGAATTTCCCCCAATCCTGGGCGCAACAAGCCAAGATAAAGTCCCACCCCAATGATGAGATTTAAGAGGATAGGAAAGGCAATATAGCCCCAGAGTTTGCTGTTTTGGGCCAGGAGGGCGATCGCCCTGAGGGGATACGACGCCCCCGCAACAACACCAACCGGCAAATCCAGCAGCCGATAAAACCAATTGTCGCGGGATTTGTTTCTCATCGTTCTCCTACACTTGCATCATCCAACCGTGATTATCCTCCCGTTTCCCCGTCTTAATCTCATCGAGGTGTTTCAGCAACCGCGCCCCATATTGCTGCTCTCCCGTCACCTCCAGATTCAACTCCACCCCATCAATAGCAATGGTTTCAATCTGGGCAATGGTGGCCGCCGTTCCCGCCCCAAACGCTTCCTGTAACCGCCCTTGCTTATAGGCCGCCAAAATCTCAGTTAAGGCAATCCGCCGTTCTTCCACAGCAATGCCCTGTTCCTTGAGCAAGGTAATAATGCTATCGCGGGTAATCCCCGGTAAAATCGTCCCCCCCAGCGGCGGCGTAACCACCACTCCATCGATGACGAAAAAGACATTCATCGTGCCGCACTCTTCAATATAAGTTTGATCTACCCCATCAAGCCACAGGACATTATCATAGCCCTGTTGCTTAGCCTGGCGATCAGCTAACAGACTCGCAGCATAGTTCCCCGCCGCTTTCGCCGCCCCAGTTCCTCCCGGAAAAGCCCGCACATAGTCCCGAGTCACCGTCAGTTTCACCGGTTCAGCATAATAGGCCCCCACCGGGCAACAAATAATAGCCAGGGTGTACTGTTGGGAGGGCCGCAAGCCAATCGACTCATCGGTTGCGAAATAGATGGGGCGAATATAGAGGGCACTTCCGGGGCGGGTGGGAATCCAATTGGCATCGAGACGAATCAACTCCCGAAGGCCATCGAGGAAAATCTCCTCGGGGATCGAAGGCATACAGAGTCGCGCTGCCGAACGGTTAATGCGTTCAAAATTGGCTTGGGGCCGGAAGAGTAGAGCCTCTCCACCGGGGCCCTTATAGGCTTTCATCCCCTCAAACACCGCTTGTCCATAATGCAGAGCGGAAATGGACGGGGACATCTCTAACTTGCCATAGGGCAGAATCGTCGCAGGGTTCCAGGTTCCGTTATCATAGGTCGCCACCAGCATATGGTCACTAAACAGGCGACCGAAGGGAACGTTATTGATATCCAGTCCCCGAAGTCGGGATTCTGATACGGGTTTAATCTCGATGGGATAGGTTTGCGCTGCCATAGTCTCTACTAAAACCTGCTGTTGCGTCCCGCCAACCGCATTTGGGAGGACCGGTGATGTCTCTCTACGGTATCAAATCCCGGTGCTAAAGTGGATCGAGTCTCTGAGGTTGCTGTCTCAGGTAGCCTTTAGGGAACCTTGGCGACGGGGGAAGATAGGGGGCTAGTGATGGTTTGCATGGGAATCTCGATGATAAATTCTGTCCCCTGGCCGAGTTTGGAGATGCAGTCGAGTTTCCCCCCATGGAGTTCGGCGATAATCTGATAGCTGACGGACATCCCCAGTCCCGTTCCTTGGCCCACGGGTTTGGTGGTGAAAAAGGGATCGAAGATGCGCGAACGGTGGGTTTCAGGAATGCCAATCCCATTATCCCGGATGCTGATTTGCAGCCAGGTTCCCCCACGGATGTCAGTCTTAATCTGAATAAAACTGGGGTTGGCCTCCATCTCGTCAGGGGTGCGGTGGCGATCGCGCTCGTCGAGAGCATCAATGGCATTATTGAGGATATTGAGAAAGACTTGATTGAGTTGTCCGGCGTAACAGTCAATGGCCGGCAGTCTCCCATACTCGCGTTTAATTTGGATAGCTGGGCGCTTCCCAGTTCCATGAAAACGATGTTGCAGAATCAACAGGGAACTCTCAATCCCTTCGTGAATATCGACTCGTTTATAGTCGGCTTCATCCATGCGGGCAAAGGTTTTTAGGGAGGTGACAATCTGGCGAATGCGATCGCTCCCCGTTTTCATGGATGCCAAAAGTTTGACGATATCCTCTTGCACAAATTCTAAGTCAATAGTGTCGGCGAGGTGTTGAATCGAGTCGCTCGGCTGAGGATAGGTTTCCTGATAGAGCCGTAATAACTCCAAGAGGTCTGAAACATAGGCAGAGGCATGGGTAATATTCCCGGAAATAAAGTTGATGGGATTATTGATCTCATGGGCAACTCCGGCCACCAACTGCCCTAAACTGGACATCTTTTCTGTTTGCAGCAACTTCGACTGAATTTCATGGAGATCGTTTAAAGCCGTCTCTAATTCCCGGGCTTGTTTTTGGGCCTGTTCTGCAGCTTGGCAACTCTGGTAATAGAGTCGAATTTGGCTGCGGTTAATGGCAGCTTGTTCGGTTTCACTTTCCCGTTGATATTGATTCACAACTGCATCTAAAGCAGGCAATAAGCTGATTGAGGCTGCCTCTAGGATTGCCTGTAGATTATCTTGCTCTGGTGTAATCTCTGAGTCGTCTGTTTCTAGTAACTCTTGCAGTTGTGCTAAATACTCACGAACCTGACGGTCAATTTCCCAGGGGGGTTCAAAATACATCGTTCGCACCGTCTCCGAGGGATTTCCTGGCAAATGCAGTTCAGCATTCCCCCTCAATAAACCTTCATGAGATACTGCCATCAAGTCCACTAGCTCGGCAATTTCTCGGCGAAAGTTTGCCCGTTCCTGGATATCTTGGCTACAGCCCCAACGCAGGGATAGCATGGCAATCCGCTGTGATAACATCCGCTGCCGACCGCTGATGTTGACAATGGCTGCATTGACGGCCTGTTTCCTTCTCCACTGCTGCATTTGCTGTTGTAGCTCGCTCCAATCTTGAGGCGCTATCCCATCTAAACGAATACCCTTAGGGTTCCCCATCATCCTGTGAATCTAACGGTGAATCTAAATAGTCGTCTCATCTGTGACCCGACATCATGAGATTAGATTAAAAATCAAGAATCAATACTAAGTCGTTAGTTATTCAGGATGAAGGGAGGGGGATATCTGTTCCCGGCTCTGGTCTTTTCTGTAATACCATTTTTCAAAAATTGTGCCCTAGATGTCTGTCGGGGCGAACCGCAAGTGGCGCGCCCTCCTCGGTGTTGTCTGTCTGGCAAGGATTTCAAAAAATGGTATTACAAGAGACAGAAACCTCACTTTATACTATAGCGAATTTATACGGTTATTACTTGTATAAATGATTACTGTTTTTTTGACGATTTTGAGTTAGGTTTTGCCACTTATCTCCAGAGTACGGGAACCGCGATCGCCCCCCGAGAACATTGTCCTGAAAAAGCTCCGGTTAAAAATGACGAAAGCCTGATTGTATGGTCAAGATTTCGAGGCGATCGCCCCATTGCAATTCTGCACCCACTCCTTCGAGCATCTCACCAACAATTGATAGCCCTGAAACCTCCTCAACCAAGCGTTTCGCATCCTCAGGGGCTAAACATAACACCAACTCAAAATCCTCTCCACCCCATAACACCCAATCGTGAGCCAACTCTGGGGGAACCATCGCCGATAAGCCAGGGGGAATCGGGAGGCGATCGCCCCAGAGTTTAGCCTTCACCCCACTCTCATGAGCCAGTTGAATCACCGCATCCCCCAACCCATCAGAACTATCCATCCCGGCGATGCGCTCAATCCCCAAGCGTTGCAGTGGCTCTAACAGGTCTAAACGAGGTCGAGGGCGCTGATGGGCAGAAATTAAGTTTTGGCGAATTTGCGGGTCTAAATCCTGCCATTGGAGGTCATTGAGCAGTAATTCCAAGCCCGCCCTCGACGCACCATGCACCCCACTCACCACGATCGCATCCCCCACCCGAGCCTGATTCCGATAGATGGCCGAAGTGACGGAACCGAAGGCGGTAATACTGAGACTAATCTCCGAGGCGCGACAGACATCGCCTCCCACCAGAGGCGTCCCAAAGGGGTTCAGACAGGCGGCCATTCCCTGATATAACTCCTCCAACCAGGCCACCTCCGTCTCTCGGGGAAGGGCCAAACTGACCGTAATTCCCAAAGGAGTCGCCCCCATCGCCGCCAAATCCGAGAGATTGGCCGCCACCGCTCGCCAGCCTACATCCTCGGCTGAGGTGGTTTGGGGGCTGAAGTGAACCCCATTGACGAGGGTATCTGTAGTCACCACCAGAGACTGAGACGCTGGAACCGTTAGAACCGCCCCATCATCGCCCACAATATCCGGGGGACAAAACCGCTGTAATCGTTTTAACAGCTCCCGTTCGCCTAATTCTGAAATTTGCATAAGGGGGGATCATACCAGTTGTGCCTCAGCAGTCTCCTGTTCAACCGGGGCCAGGGGATGGGGATAATGATGAACCGCCTCAATACGGTTTTCCTGGCCGAGAATCACCACTTTGGGCTGATGATGTTTAAGGTCTTCCGGGGAGAATTGAGCGTAGGCCATAATAATCAGGCGATCGCCCTTCATTCCCAAACGGGCCGCCGCACCGTTGAGTTCAATCAAACCGGACTGGGGTGGAGCGCAGATGACATAACTCATCAACCGTTCACCATTATTAACATTGACAATCTGCACCTGTTCATAGGGAACAATCCCTACCTCATCGAGAAGGGCGCGATCAATGCTAATGCTCCCCATATAATCAAGATTAGATCCCGTCAGGGTGCAATTATGGAGTTTGGCGTACAGGAGCGATCGCTGCATCATGGTGACTCTGGCTTAGGGCGTAGACAAGCGGAGGCGGCGAGGACTCCAACCCCTGTATTCAGGAGACGAGTCCCCACGCTAGTTTCATTTTAACCGTAAGCTTTCACGCATTCCTCGATCAGAGGCTTGACCGCATCCAAATCTTTCCAGCCCAGAATTTGCGTCTCTTTCTTCTCTAGGTTCTTATAGGTGCGGAAGAACTCAGCAATCTCATCGAGGCGGTGTTTCTCCACATTGTCCAGAGAAGTGTACTCCGCATAGCGAGGATCTTCAGCGGGAACGCAGAGGAGTTTTTCATCGCGATCGCCCCCATCAATCATTTCTAACATTCCCAGAGGACGAGCCGTAATCACACAACCCGGGAACGTCGGTTCATCCATCATCACCATCCCATCGAGAGGATCCCCATCATCAGCGAGGGTATTGGGGATAAACCCATAGTCAAAGGGATAATGGACCGAGGAAAATAAAACGCGATCGAGCGCAAAACAGCCTAAGTCCTTATCAAACTCATACTTGTTCTTACTTCCGCCAGCGATTTCAATCAAGACATTGACGAGGCCGGGTTTGGGTTGAGCGGGAATACGCGATAAATCCACAGGTAAGCTCCTAAACTGACTGACTTGACAAGGTATCCACGATGGGGACTCCACCGTGGCATATTAGACAGCACCTAGGTTCGGCTGTCAAACCCAATCATTTTAGCGCCAAACCGCCTCAGCGCCGTCGGGCCAGCCGTAGGTTGACCAACTCCCCAACGCGATCGCCCCCATCAGACACCTCTGAGGCGGGGAGATTCACCGTCCTCGCCGAGTAGACGAAAATCACAAATAACGGTAACGTCAGGGTCAACACCGCAATTAACGTTCCCACCCATTGGGCGAGTCCCGTTCCCGGAGGTTGTTCTGAACGAGCCGATTGACTATCCGGTTCCATAAACACTCGATCTTAAGCCACTATTAAACACACACCGATACTGGGAGCAGTACCTCAAATCATCCTAGTCAACTTCTGAGGTTAGGACTGTGACTGAGCCAACAAAATGGAAGCCAAACTAACTGGCGACTCCCCCAAACTCAGATTTTGACATTAAGCCAAGGTTAAGACACCCTGACCTAGCAGTCAGAGACCCCTGAGCCGAGTCGAATCATTAAGATTGATTGCAGGACTCCCGTCTTCCCCTCATGACCTGACCGACTTAGGAATTAGAATCGAGAAAGTCAGGAATTACCCACTTCGGGGGTTCACTGAGTTTGCGTCTGCGAGCCGCTTCCGCGATATCGTGCATCGCATCTAAGGAAGTCGAATCAATAAATTGACTAGCCGATTCTGCATATTCACGATGGGGACAGTCGTCTCCCAAAACGCAGCCATTGACACAAGCTGTTGCACAGTCGATTGACGTCTCCATAATTCAGGAATTTAAAACAAGTAACAAACAGATTTACTATCCTCTTTTAGCATAGCATCCTTTCCTAGCCCCAGACC
>SMDP01000125.1 GCA_012911965.1 Geitlerinema sp. P-1104 | reverse complement strand
GGCATACCCACGACTCTAAATGGACAAAGAACGGGCATAAGACCAGGGTTTCTGGCAATCCGATCGCTTTGTCAAACTAACCGTCAGTTAAGCCGCTTAGTCTGTTTGATTAGCCGGAGAATCCCCATCTCTTGCTTAGTGGGGAGTATGTCAAGGTTGATGCTCTTTGATAATGCTCGTTATGACACCAGACTCGTTGAATCACTCTCCCCTTTTAGGATTTGATCCAGGTCGCGATAAGTGCGGTGTGGCCGTAATGGAGAAAGATGGCCGGGTGTTAGAGGCTCGGGTGGTGCTGAGCGATCGCGCTCTGGTGACTCTCGATGAGTGGTGCGATCGCTTTCAAATCACAACCCTCATTATTGGCGATCGCACGACATCCGGCGAGTGGCAAACTCGGATTCGTCAACAGCTCCCCCAACTGGAAATCATTACAGTGAATGAGCAAAATAGTACCTTAGAGGCTCGCGATCGCTATTGGCGTCTGTATCCACCTCGGGGCTTCTCTCGCCTGATTCCGCAAGGATTACGACTGCCACCTCGACCAATTGATGATATCGTGGCTATCTTACTCATAGAACGCTATCTCAGCTTGCCCTAATTCATGATTTTGTCCATGAGTCTTAGTCCCAAGGTTCAAACAACCCTTACTATCGGTCTTGGTTTGCTGGTGGTGGTGGTGTTCTCAGTACGCTCTCGCAGTTTAACTGAAAATCTAAGTTCTGATCCCTCCGATGTGGTGAGTTCCTCTTGGCGAGAAGAACAACTGCGTAAATCGGCTCTGAGTCAACCTTATTTGAGTGCGATCGCCCAAGCACAAACCAGTTTAGAGGCCGAAGACTATGAAACAGCCGTACAGGACTTTAGCCGTGCCATCAGTCTCTATGAGAATACGGCGCGAGGCTATCATGGACGGGCGATCGCCCGTTTACAACTCGGCGACTACGATGGCGCGATTGCCGATTTTAGCCAAGCCTTAGACTTTGAGCCAGAGGATGTCCGCACCTACACCAATCGCGGTAACACGTACGCAGCGATCGGCGACCTGGAGGCGGCCTTTGAGGACTATAACCGCGCCATCACCCTGAATCCCGACTATCCCGACGCTTACTTTAATCGAGCCGGCCTCTACTTCCAAGTGGGAGATTATGACGCGGCCCTAGAAGACTTGAACCAAACCCTACTCCTGCAACCTGAGTCAGCCAGAGCCTTTTATAACCGGGCTATGGTTCACCTAGAACTCGATCAGCTTGAGCGGGCCATTGCCGATTTAGAAACCGCTGAGGCTCTATTTCGCAAACAGGATGATTTCGCTTCGTCTGAATATACCCTCGATACCCTCAAGCGCCTCAATGGCCGTTAAGGGAGATTTGGCGTTGCACTAGCCCCTATGATGGAACTATACGTTAGAAATTTGGCACTTTAAGAATTTGGCATGGGAACTGTCTGGGAACTCGACTTCTACTCCCGTCCTCTGGTGGACGAAACTCAAAAGAAACGCTGGGAACTGCTGATTTGCGAAAGTCCCCTATCGGTGTCGCGATCGCCTGAAAGCCTCTTTCGCTATTCCCAATACTGCTCTAGTAGTACGGTAAACTCCACCTGGCTCAAAGAGGCCCTAAGCCAAGCGATGGCCGAAGCCTCAACCCCTCCGACGAAGGTGCGCTTTTTTCGGCGACAGATGAATAATATGATCGTCAAGGCCTGTAAGGATATGGGATTAGACGCTCAAGTGAGTCGCCGCACGTTAGCCTTGTACCAATGGCTCGAAGAACGGATGACGACCGTCTATCCTAACGAGCCTGGCTACGAAGAAGCGGCCGTGCGTACCCCCTCAATCCGCTATGAGATTCAGGCCCCTCGCCCCCTTCCCGATGCCCTAGAGGGCAATAAATGGGCTATGGTGAGCCTGGCTGCCTCTGATTTCGCCGATTTACCGGAATGGACGATTGATTTTGGCGAGTCCTTTCCCTTAGAACTCTTGAACCTCTCTGGGGATACCGTGATTCCCGGCGTCGTGATTTACTCCCCCCGGGCCTTCCCCATCGCGGCCTGGATGTCAGGGTTGGAACTCGGCTTTATTAAGTTCGTCCCCAACCCCCGGCCCCGTTTGATTTTAGAAACGGAAGATGACTCAAGTTGGGTGTTAGCCGATCTAACCACTGAGCGCAGTGTCAACGAGGCCAAAACCTTTGAGGAACAGAAAGGTAAGGCCGGTGGTGCTCATTTCCTAGCGGTTCAATCGTCCCCCGAGGTCGAGGCCTTTGCCGGTTTCTGGCTACTCCCGGAACTGAACCTACGCTGATGCTGATTTTGCTTTTTTAAGTCATACAAAATAAGACAACAAAATTCCTCAAGCACCTATCTGGCGGTGTTTTTCGAGGGGTATCTTGTCGCTTTTGTATTGTCCTATCTCTATGCTGTAGCCGGTGGTTACTGTGATGATCGAACAACTCCTAGATTTAGCCCTAAACCAGGGCGCCGACGCGGCTGAGGTCTTCCAATCGCGATCGCACGCTCGTCCCGTCTATTTTGAAGCCAACCGGCTCAAACAACTCGAAAGTGTGGAATCCGAAGGAACCAGTCTGCGCATCTGGCGCAATGGACAACCGGGCCTCGCGGTGGCCTACGGGGAGATTTCCCCGGAGGATTTAGTCCGTCGCGCCTTGAGTATTAGTCACCTCAATCCCCCAGAACCCCTCGATTTACAGACTCCCTACCCCAGTTCCAACCTGGATGTGGGTCAAGCCGTCTCCGTCGAACAACTCTTAAGTTGGGGCCGCGAGAGTATTGAGCAAATTCGAGAACGCTATCCAGAAACCCTCTGTACCGCCGCCTGGGAATGTGACCACGAACAAATCCACCTGGCCAACACAGCGGGACTGAACTGTCACTATACCGACATCACCCTCAGTAGTGATCTGGCGGTGGAATGGGTGCGGGGGGATGACTTTCTCAGTGTCTCGGACGGGGAAAGCCAACGCGATCGCCTCTATCCCTCCCATATCACTGAGCCGATCCTAGAACGGTTAGCCTGGGCTAAAGAGAATGTGCCTTGTCCGAGTGGACGCTTCCCCGTACTGTTTACCGCCAAAGCCGCTGATTTGCTTTGGGGAACTATCCAAGGGGCCTTAAATGGCAAACAGGCCATGGAACAGTCCTCACCCTGGAGTTCTAAACTGCATCAACAGGTGCTATCTCCCCAAATTACCCTATCCCAACAGCCACACCTCGGCCCCTATAGTTGTCCCTTTGACGACGAAGGAACGCCAACTCGTGCTTTAACCTTTATCGACGAGGGCGTATTGCAGCTATTTTATTGCGATCGCCGGATTGGGCGGCTCTTGGGAAGTGGTAGTACCGGTAATGGCTTTCGTCCGGGACTGTCAAGTTATCCAACACCGGGACTATTTAACCTCAGGGTAGAACCGGGATCTGACTCGTTGCAGGCGTTAATCGCTCAGTTAGATCACGGCCTGATTGTCGATGAAATTCTCGGTGGCGGCGGCGGCCTGTCGGGTGACTTTTCCGTTAATGTGGCTCTCGGCTACCGGGTGGAAAAGGGTCAGGTTCTTGGACGGGTGAAAGATACCATGGTCTCGGGCAATGTTTATACCGCCTTACGGGAGGTGATTCGCCTCGGGGGCGATGCACGCTGGAATGGCTCCTGCTATACCCCTTCGATTTTAGTGGACGGACTCTCAGTAACGGGACAGGCTTAGATCGCTTGAGTGGAGGTTATACCATTTTTCGATAGGCTTGCTAGATATCCGATAGCGAGGAGGGCGACCACAAGGGTTCGCCCCTACAGCTATCTATGGCACGACTTTTAAAAAATGGTATTAACTTTCGTGAGAGCCGTTAGAAGGAGGATTGGTGTGGGGGAGTTTATCCCCCAAGATGGGGCCAAGAGCTTCTGAGAGTGCTTTGGGGTCCATAAAGACCACTTTAGAGTTTTCACTCTGACTGAGCTTAAAGCTGGAGTCTACATAGCGTTGGGTCATGAAAAAGTGGAGAATCTCGCGGGCATTTTCACGAGACTCTAGGGCCCGGGCAATGTATCGCATATATTCAGCGGTTCCTTCCGCTTCCAGAATCGAAGCCCGTTTCTTAATTTCGGCGGCCCGCTCCATTTCCATGGATTCTAGGACAGTAGCTGAGGGGTTAATCTTTTGAATATCAACCCGTAAGACTTTCACCCCCCATTCATGGGTCTCGTCTTCAATTTGTTCTAGGAGAACTTGGTTGATTTCTGATCGCGCCGTCACGGTACGGTCTAATTCCCGTCGTCCAATTTCGGCGGCAATAATGGTACTGACACGGTTTTGCAGGGCGGCGGCTACATCTTCGATTTGATAATAGGCCATCTCTAAGTTAAAGATGCGCCAGTAGACCACGGCGAGGACTTCTAGGGAGACGTTATCTTTGGTGATGGCAAGCTGAGGCTCGATGCGACAAAACTGCTCACGGGTGGTATCTTCCCAGACGATACTCTCGACGACGGGGGCCACAAAGCTTAACCCGGCTTCTAGGGTGCGATCGTATTTCCCCAACCGCTCGACGAGGGCCAGGTTTCCTTGATTGATGATCTTAATCCCGGCGGCGGCATAACCGATAGCCGAAAGCAGGATGGCAGCCAAAATAGTGTTCATGGGTGGGTTAAGCAGAAGAAGCGAGGTCAGCGGGGACGACGTCGCGGGCTGGGGATGGGGCTGACGGAGACGGTGGTGAGATATGATCAATGGAGAGTCTCTCAAACCCTCCCAGACTCATTTTGACCCTTTTGAACTCCACTGGATAACAGCGAATGATGAATGATTACGACTCCCTCTACGTTGGTTTAGTTCGCAATCTTTCTAAACGAAAACGTCAGGCTCTTTCTGAAGAACTCGAAACCCTCATCGAAGCGATTGAAAACGAAGGCTATACCTTTGCGGATCTCATCGGTGCGGTTCGTGATATCTTACGTCGTCGCAAGTCGGGAGGCTACTGGACTGATTGTAGCACTGACCTCGATCGCGCGTTTGAGTCAGCTCAGCGGGCCCAGGAGAAGCGTGAGGAGCGAGATTTACGGGAGTTGCGTCAGGAACGGGAGGAGGAGCGCGATCGCACTCAAGAGGAGGAGGATGACGCGGATTGGCGGGAACGTGATAATCCTCTGGTGGGCTAACGTGCGGGGTTGTCGAGGGTGAGAAAGTTCTCCAAGGCCTCGGTCATGCGCGGGGGCCAGCGACGAACCCCGCGCACCCACTCTAAGTTACGATAGCGGCTATCTAATCCGGCGGCGGCTACCCAGTTACTTTCGGCTTCTCCCCGTTTCCCCATCTCCCATAAAACGGCGGTGAGGGCGGCCCGCATATCGGCAAACTGGGGATAGCGGCGTACCAGATTTCGCATCTCTTGTAGGGCCTGCTCAGAGTCTTGGGCTTGGTAGAGGGCGAGGGCGTAGTTGGCTCGGGCTAGGGCAAAATCGGGGGCCCGTTCCATGGCTTGGCGGTAGTCGGCGATGGCTCCAGTCCAGTCTCCTTGGCCGGCTTTGGCGTTCCCTCGGTTGTTGTAGGCGGCGACATCGTCGGCGGATTGCTCTAAGACGCGGTCATAGTCGGCGATGGCCTCAGACCACCGTCCCAGGGCTTCGTAGGCGGTTCCTCGGTTGAGATAGGTATCGGGGAACTCGGGCGCTAGTTCGATGGCGTGATTGTAGTCGTCTAGGGCGGCTTCGAGCTTGTTTTGGCTCACCCGCACGTTCCCACGATTACTCCAGAGGGCGGGGTTTTGGGGGATTTGCTCAATTAGGGCATTGAGGAGGGCTTCGGCTTCGGCAAAGTTGCCCTGTTGGGCGGCTTCCCGGGCGCGATCGCTGATCTGTTCGAGTTCCTCGATGACGGTGTCACTCAGGGATGGAGATGGCTCGGCTTGGGCCCTGGAGGGTTGCCCTAGGAGTAGGCCTAGGCTACAAAATAGGGCTAGCAGTAGGCGTAGGATGGGGGCGATCGCCCAGGATGGCTTCTGTAATGGCCGCTTTGAGATGTTCGATGACGGCCAATGCTGTGAACTCTGAATCAAATGCATCGATTCTCCCCAAGTTGACGATCTCTGAGGGCCTAATATAGCAGTTGAGAGTTCTTTGGGGGCCCTTGAGGGCGATCGCCCTGGCTTCGGGGAGTATGTCAATTAGGTGCAGTCCCGGCGATGAACGGGCAACTCAATACAAATTTCAGTCCCTGACTCGACGGCTTCGTTGAGATATAGTTTACCCCCATGACCCTGGACGATGGCCTGATAACAGGTCGATAGCCCGAGGCCTGTTCCCGAACCAATGGCTTTCGTGGTAAAGAAGGGATCGAAGATGAGATCGCGAATCTCCGGGGCAATTCCTGGACCGTTATCGGCGATGGAAACTCGAACCCAATCCTCTGATAAAACCTCTGTTCGTAAGCTAAGTTCTGCGGACTCTGGCTGAGGTTCTAGGGCATCTAAGGCATTTTCAATCAAGTTAAAAAACACCTGGTTCACTTGTCCTGGATAGCAGGCAACCCGTGGCATTTCCTGGCTATATTTTTTGTTGATGGTTAGGTTGGCATGGAAGCGCAGCCGCAACATTGACAAGCTACTTTCTAGACAGTCATGGAGGTTGACAGGCTTGATTTCCGCTTCATTTAAATGAGAAAAAGTTTGCAGCGATCGCACCACATTATGAATTCGCTCACTCCCTTGGCGCATGGATTTGAGCATATTGGGGAAATCTTCCTGGATATAGTCAAAATCCAGGTCTTCTTTTAAGTTGATTGCTGTTTCAGTATCCAAGGATGCCAAGCCTTCTAAGAGAGAATTTCCATATTCTTGGACATAGTGAAGGTTGGCAAAAATGAAGTTATTAGCATTATTGATTTCATGGGCAACTCCCGCTGCCATTTTACCAAGACCCGAGAGTTTCTCAGTTTGAATTAACTGAAGTTGGGTTGATTGTAAGCGGTCTAACGTCGCCTGCAATTCTTGAGCTTGAGTTTTAGTTTGGTTGTATAACTCAGCTTGTTGAATGCCAATGGCAATTTGTTCAGATAATTGTCCCAAAAGGGTTATTTCTCCATCCTGCCATTGACGGGGGGCTTCACAGGCTTGAGCGAGTAATAATCCCCATAAATAAAGCTCTCCATCCTTAGAATTTGCAGGTTTGGTAACAATGGGGACGATTAAGTTGGCTTTGACGGAAATGCTACTTAAAAATTCACGGTGACAGTCATCCAGTGCGGGGTCATTAGCAACATCATCCATGGCGCGAACTCGCCCTTGGAGATAGAGTTGGCTATGTTCACCGCCAAAGCAATCATCACAGGTTTTTTGATGAACAATTGACCATTGAGGCTGGCGAACATCCTCAACGACAACATCCCCATCCCATTTCCCTTGTTGACCATTGATAAACTGATACACCACCACGCGATCAGTATCCAATAGTCCTCGAATACCTGTCACAGCAGTTTGCAAAATTTCCGGCAAGTCTAAGGTACTACGCACCCGTTCAGTCATGAGACGTAACAGGGATTCCCGTTCAACTTGGGCTTGAGAACGGGAAAATAATTCAGCTTGTTGAATGGCGATCGCAAGTTGATCGGCCAGTTGCAACATCAGATGACTTTCTCGAATTCGCCAATGGCGGGGGCTACTACATTGATGCACAATTAAAAGCCCCCAAAGTTCTGGGAGATCTCCCTCTTGATTTTGACCGATGAGAATGGGAACAATTAAGTTTGCTTTAACATCTAATTTTTTTAAGAAGTTGGCATGACACTTATCCAAATCTAAGTCGGTTTCAATGTTATTGATGCTCCGGACTCGTCCTTCCCGATATAAGTGGGCATATTCCCCAGAAAAACAATCATCTGCGCCCATATCTCCGAGTACAGATGTCCAAGACTCGGTCACATCTTCAACGACGACTCGACCTTTCCAGTCATCCTGAAATTGATAAATGACAACACGATCGGCTTGTAGGAGACGACGCGCTCCTTCAACGGCGGTTTGCAGGATTGTCTTAACGTCGAGGGTGTTGCGGATTTTGTTGGTGACTAGGCGCAAAAAGGCTTCTTGGGCCGCGGCCTCCTGACTGGTTTTGTAGAGCCGGGCCCGATCAATGGCAATTCCGAGTTGACGAGCCACTCCTTGTAAGAGTTGTGCTTCCCAGTCTTCCCACTGGCGAGGGCGATCGCATTGGTGCAGGCCAATGATTCCGTTTACCTCCCCCTGATAGCGCGTGGCGATGGCTAACATGGACTTAATTTCTAAGGACTCTAGGGCTTCTCGGGTTTTGGCTCCCAGTCCTGGAAATTCGAGCATTTCACTCTCGCTAACTGGTGTATCCTCAGACATTAACACCTGAATATGAGCGTTATCTTGGGCTTCAATTTTTAGCCCCATTTGACTGGGATACTCTCCATTAATATGTTCCCCTTGGGTCACTAAGGTGTCCGGATCGCTATCGTCTTGCACGAAAACACTGGCCCGACTACAGTTGAGGGTCTGACAGAGGAGGCGACAGGCGGTGTTGAGACTATCTTCGAGTTCTAGGGTACTACTGAGTTCTGTATTAATTTGGTTAATCAGGTTGGCGACTTGAACTTGACGTTGCAAGTCCAAGGTTGAATCCTGTCGCCCGTCTGGGGTTGTTTTAGATGTTTGCTCTAATTCTCCCTCATAGATACGGCCAGAGGAGGGTCCAGTCGCGGGGTTAGACCCTTTATTGCGGCGCGGGTTGGTGGAGGGAAGTGAGAAAGACATAGGGGGTTCAGGGGTACTAAAAAATAGAGGATTACGTTGGGGTAAATGCCTCATTAGGGAGATGAGAGAGGTCTAGAGGGGTTTACCACGTGCATCCTGATGCGGTGATGTCTGTCAAAACGGTGGCGCCGGGACTGGCTGACTCTTCTTCATTGTCCTTAAAAAATTGTTAACTTGCAACTGAGATCATGGGTTATGCCGCTTGCCAATCCGTGATAAGTTACATTTTGCTGGGGGAAAGTTGGGAAACGCCGCTTCTAGATTCGCTGAGACAGCATTTTAAGAATGGCCAGTCTTGAATATGACTCAAGAGAGGAGGAGATCATGGGTTTGGTTCAGGGAGGTGATGCTCAAGAGGCGTGGTTGGCGATCGCCCTGGGGAATTCACGTCTGCATTGGGCCCGGTTTGAATCGGGGGCGATCGCAGCGAGGGGCCATAGTCCTCATTTTAGGGCCTCTGAGACGACAGCATCTCTGGCACAACGGGAATGGTGGTCAGGGTTGCAGTCAGGACTACCTCTGGTGGTTGCCAGCGTGGTTCCTCAACAGCTTCAACTGCTGTGTCAGTTTCTGCCTCAGACAAGTCCCCTGTGTCATCTCACGACTGATTCTCTACCCTTAGCAGGACTCTACCCTGGGTTTGGTGTAGATCGGGGTTTGGCGGGCTTAGGTGCCGGGGAACGTTGGGGCTTTCCGGTTCTGGTTATCGATGGGGGAACGGCTCTGACGCTGACGGGGTTTGATGGAGGGCGATCGCTGGTTGGGGGGGCGATCGTCCCAGGGGTGGCGCTACAATCTCGGGCCTTGTTCAAGGGAACAGCTTTACCCGAAACCCACAGCCCCCTAAACTCGGGTCTTCCGTCTCGTTGGGCTTTGGAGACTGGGGAGGCAATTTGCAGTGGCATTATCTATACACTATTGGCAGGAGTTGAGGGATTTATTCAACAGTGGCGGCAGCGGTTTCCGGATAGTGCTGTGGTTTTTACGGGAGGAGATGGGGCGATGTTGGCCGCCGGTTTGGACCAAATTTCCCCTGAGTTGGGGTCAGATTGGTGCGTTGATCCTGAGGTGCTGTTTTGGGGAATGGCGGTGATGTGTACTCTAAAGCAAGACACTTCAAAATAAATATTAAAAAATTAAAAGTGATTGATATGAAAGACTTTCAAGAATTACGTATGTCCTAAATTTAGAGACTAAATATAGACATCTTCAGGTATCATCATTGCAGCTTGGGGGGATCTCATCCACTAGGGAAAATTCCGCTTCTTTGAGACTGTCTAGAGTCACCCAACCCCCCACAGGGAAGGGGAGAACGCTACAAGGGGTCAGTTGTAACCACTCCGGAGAATCGGCATCGGCGCGCTGCATGGTTTCAACTCGAAAAAACTGATTTTCGTTGGGAAAAGTCCGAGGAGGAGCAGAACTGCCTGGACGGCTGTAAAGCTCGATGGGACGGTTGAGACGTAGGATATCGCCGATACCGATTGGGGTAGGCTCTTCGAGTTCAGCGGCAATGCCATCACTTTCTGGGAGGGAGGTGGGAGCTGTCTCGGGGTCGGCGTTCTGAGAGCCGGATTGCTGTTGCTGGTTGAGGGCATAGGCCACTCCTCCCACAATTCCCGCAAGCAGCGCAATCAGCAGGGTGATTTGCAGCCAAGGTTGGGTGTTAGATTTGGAGGTTGGCCGGACTTCGGTTGGGGCGAGATCGGCTGAGGTGAAGGCTTGGGTTTCGATGTCATCGTCGTCACTGAGGAAGCCGATGGTTTCATCTCGATCTGGGGGGAGGGCGCGGGGTAGTTTGTTTAGGCAGGTGAGTAGATCTTGAGCTGAGGGCAGGCTAGTGGGCTTTTTTTCGATGCTGAGATGAAGTAGGGAAATGGTGACATTGTCATGACCGTTTTGATTGTTGGCAATCTCGATGAGTTTGCTGACGGCCTGCTGAAGATTGCTTCCTTGATTGAGCAGGGGCTGAATTTCCCGTTGCCAAATGCGTTCAACGCGATCATAGTCACTGAGTCCATCGGAACAGAGGAGACAGATGCAATCGTCGTCGATGACAAAGTGGCTGGTGGTGGGGTGTAGGTTTTTTGAGGACCCCATGCCGAGGGCCTGGATGAGGGACCCGGCGGCCGGCCGCTGTAGGGCTTCTTGATAGAAGGCATAGCCCAAGCGTACTTCACGACTGGCAACATCATCGTCGATGGTGATGGGGTAGCAATTATGACGGGTGATGAGATAGGCGCGACTGTCGCCGATATGGGTAACGTAGAGGTCTTGTTTTTCGGCAAAGGCCATGACTAGGGTGGTTCCCATCCGTTGGCGACCATGGCGCTGTTCTTGGTTATTGCGATCGCTGATGGCATCGTTGGCTTTAAGGATGGCATCTTGAATCCCTTGCAGGAGGCGATCGCGATCGGGGGGACGACGGCGATCGCGGAAGGGACGCAGTTGTTGCTCGACGACGTGGATGGCTAGGTTGGAGGCGATATCGCCCCCTTCATGACCACCCACGCCGTCACACACGAGGGTTAGGGGGTATTGTTCGGCGTTTCCCCGTTGACCGTTGACGGGATAGCAGGCATCTTCGTTACGGGCGCGACTGGGGCCGCGATCGGTGCGAGCGGCGACTCGGGTTTGGTAACGGTAACGATCGCTCACCTTTTGGATGGCTTGTTCGAGGGCGCTAATCAGTTGGGTTTCCCGTTTGATGCTACCTTGCATCAGGCGATCGCACAGTTGGCTGAGGTACTCTTGTACGGGGGGAGCGGTGCGTTCAATTAGACCACTCCAAAAGCGACCGAGGCGATCGAGGGTTTGGGGATGAAAGTCGGCGGCGAGATGGGAGAGGCGCACCATGCCTCCTTCGACTCGCAACCGTTCGTAGTCGAGAAGGCTCGACGCCACTCCTTCTTGGCAGCAGGGTTGCCAGAGACGGGCCATTTGCCACAGCCAGTTCAGTTGACGCAGGGGGGAGGCGTCGGGCCATTTTTCTTTGAGACTCGGTTGCAGAATCCAAACACCGGATGGGCCGCAACGAATGGGGGCTTCATCGAGGAGCCAGATGGAACGCCCTTTGAGTTGGGAGGGGGCCCCGGCTCGTCCGTAGAGTTGGGGGACATGCCACCGGTAGGGGAACAGTCGTAGATAGGGTTCGAGTTGCTCGGGGACGACTTCGGGTAAGTCGGGGAAATTGCCCGGGCGGGTATCGAGGACGACGCGATCGCCCTTGTGCCAGTAGCGATCGCACCAGAGTTCACCGAGATCGAGATCATCCCAATCTCGACTCAGTTGGCTATCATCAGGATCGCGCAGCACCATCGCCCAAAGATAACGCTTGGGAAGCGGGGTTCGACAAACTTGGCAAAACTCGTGGCGTTCGTCATTGACAGCCTGACAGGTAGGGTTGGGGCAGTACAACTTTGCCAAGTTTTCTTCCATGAGGCTTGTGCAGGGCAAACAGTTCGGCTGCGGATTGCATGACCGCTTCACTATTGTAGCTCTCTCTTGCGAGTGGGATGGGTTCCCGATGGGAGATTTTAAGGGTGTCTTCTATCCTATATGCCCTGGGGGTGTCACCCATCAGGGGCAGTCTTAGGATATGAAAGGGTCAAAGCCAGACAGGCATTGCTCTGCCGTGCTTTGAGAAGACCCCGGATGCTTGTTACAATTTGTAACATATAAATGGGAACTCGGTCTAGGCAGAAACCGTCTCAAGTTGCCACCGGACAACGGTTTTCAGTGATATTAGTTTATTTTTTCTAGCTCATTCTCTTGGGCCGAGATCTGATCTGAGTGCTTGGGCGATCGCTCGGGGGAGGGACAGGCTAGGATAGGATGGATTGCCCAGTCTTGGGCTGGGGCGATCGCTACGTCTGATGACCGAACTCTCCGTCGTTGACTGACTCCCTACGAGTTAAGACCTGTTATGCGCTATTCCTCTTCTTCTGTTTTTCTGTCTCGCCTCCTTGTTCTTGATGCTGGGGTGGACTCAGTTCAATCTCTGGCGGCTGGGGTTTTGTTTGGGGTAGAGGTTCTGGTTCTGCGGGGCGATCGCGATGGGGTGGCGCAGATTACTGAGGCGATCTCTGCTCGGCCGCAACTCGACGAGTTGCATATTATCGCTCATGGTTGTCCAGGGTCCCTGAGATTGGGAAACCGTGAGCTGAATTTGCAGCGGCTGAGGGATACGTCTTCAGGTATACCGGATTGGGGTGAGGGAAAAGGAGACTGGGCGATCGCCCTCTACGGCTGTCAGGTGGC
>SMDP01000124.1 GCA_012911965.1 Geitlerinema sp. P-1104 | reverse complement strand
AGTGGCTTTGAGGAGGGTGATAAAGCCGATGTCATCAACTATGCTCTGGCACTGACTGCACCCGACTTGGGCGGTGCCGGTAATTTGGCGGGGTTAGTGGTTGGGGTTCCCCCGCAAGCCACCCGCATTCAACGCTCTGATCCCGCTCTGCTAGGACAAGAGGATACAGATACCTCACTCCATATTGAAGCGTTCTATCGCTACCGCCTCAATGACAATATCGCGATTACCCCCGGCTTCTTTGTAATCACCAACCCGGAACACAACAGCAATAACGATGCTCAGTGGGTCGGGACTCTGCGCACAACCTTCAGTTTTTAGGGCAGCCTTAGCTTGTCCCTAGCGTCATCGATGGCAATAGACGAGGGTGATTCGTTGCCGTTGTCCTTGGTCACCTGACCATTGCCATCAAAAATCCTTCACCCTGTTTAGGCGGGCCTGTAGCTCGCCTTTTTCTGACATCGAGTTAACTACATTTATTTTTATTAGGTATGACAACCTGTCTTACTATTTTGGGGGTTTCTCGAATCAACTAATGAGATATAGTCAAGACTATTGACGATTGCGCGAATCTGTGCTAGGAGACGCGAAGGTTTCAATCGGTCATAATCCCTAAAGCTGAAATGGTTACACCTCTTATTATGCAAGCGTTTAAGTCGTTTGAACTCAGGTTCTGCTGTTACGGCAACCTGCCATCTCTCCCAGCAGATCGAAATAAGTCCTAGAAATTAGTTGACAAAAGATTGCATCTATTCCATGATTGCTATTGCTATCAAGTTTCAATAAGCTGTCAATTCGCGACCAGCGTCTTTACAAAGGGAGTCACCTAGTCAATAATGAGAATCGTTATCGAATTTAGGCTAACCCCTCAGTATTGGAGTGATGGCAGTTTAAGTCCGTGTGAGTATCGTGAACGAGGAACCTAGTAATCGTGTCTAATTTGTGGTGGAGCGCCCTAACGGGAAGTGCCAGTCTTTTAAGTCTCCTGACCCTGTCTAACGTTGCCCATGGTCAGCAACTCTCAGTCGAGGAGTTGAGTCTCCCCGATTCATCGCGGTCGTTAGACCAGGTCACATCCGTCTCGCAGCTTTCCGATGTGCAGCCGACGGACTGGGCGTTTCAGGCGTTACAGTCTTTGGTAGAACGCTATGGTTGTATCGCCGGTTATCCTGATGGAACCTTCCGGGGCAACAACTTCATGACTCGTTTTGAGTTTGCTGCCGGTCTGAATGCCTGTTTGGATCAGATTGTGGCGATTGTGGGTGGAGGGGATACTCTCGATCCGAGTGATTTAGCAACGATTCGCCGCTTACAGGAAGAATTTGCCGCTGAATTGGCCACTCTGCGGGGCCGAGTCGATGGCTTGGAGGCCCGCACCGCTGAACTCGAAGCCAATCAATTCTCTACGACCACCAAACTAAATGGTGAAGTTATTTTCGCCCTCTCGGATACCTTTGGTGCTGCTGTTGGGGAGTCCAGTGGTGACCCAACTCAAACTCAATTTGGTTATCGGGCCCGGCTCAACTTTGATGCTAGTTTCACGGGCCGCGATCGCCTGCGGGTCCGTCTACAAGACCGCAACTTGGTCAACTTTGGCACCGGGAACACCGGCACCAACATGACGCGTCTGGGCTTTGCTGGAACTACTGATGGCGTTGAGTTAGCGCGTCTGGCTTATCGTTTCCCCATCACAGATAACATCCGAGGCTATCTCTCGGGAACGGGTCTGAGTGCGGAGAATATCTCCGATGCCATTTCACCCATCGCCAGTGGTGGTGCTGGGGCCCTTTCTCGCTTTGGTCGCTACAACCCCGTGTTCCGTCTTAGTAGCGGTGCAGGTGTGGGATTACAGGCGAGTTTTGGAGATTTGGGGCTGGATTTAGGCTATCTGGCTGGAAATGCCAATAACCCGACTCCTGGAAATGGTTTCTTCAACGGCGAGCAGGGGGTTTTTGCGAACGTCACCTACTCCCCCTCCAATAACTTCAATCTTGGGGTCTTTTATGACCGCCATCACTTCCCCGGTGGACAGGTAAACCTCTCGGGTAGTACGGGGAGCCGTCGTGCCACGAATCCCTTTGGGAGTGATGTGGCGGTGGGGGCTGATACCTTGGGAAGTCAGTTCCGTTTAGGACTTGGGGCAATCGACCTATCCGGTTGGGTTGGCTTTACTTGGGCCAATGCTCAAAATAATGGTAATGGCTTTGAGTCGGGCGATCGCGCTGAAGTCATTAACTACGCTCTGGCCCTGACGGCCCCGGATTTAGGCGGTCCAGGAAATCTAGCTGGTTTGGTGGTCGGGGTTCCACCTCAAGCTACCCGTGTTCAACGCTCTGACCCGGCCCTATTGGGACAAGAGGATACAGATACCTCCCTGCACATTGAGGCCTTCTATCGCTATCGCCTCAGTGATAATATCGCCATTACTCCTGGGTTCTTCGTGATTACCAATCCAGAGCATAACAGCAACAATGAAGCTCAATGGGTGGGCACGATTCGGACTACCTTTAGTTTTTAAATCTTGGTAGTTAGGGTGGCTTAAGCTGCCCTAACGATCACCTTTTCTCTCAACACCTAGCTGGCGGGCCCGAAGGCCCGCCTTTCTTATACAAGGAATCACCAAACGCGAATGACGCTGGGAATCTCAGCTACGGCAGCTAGCTTGGAGATACTCTCCAAGGCGGCGCGGAAATCACCTTCACGGACATGATGGGTCACCAAAACAATTTCGGCTAATTCATCACTTAAGCCAATTTGTACGATGGATTCTAGGCTTACATCATGGTCACCAAAACAGGTTCCGAGTTGGCCAATCACCCCGGAGGAATCTTGGGTTTTGACGCGAACATAGAAGCGCGTGACGGAATCCTCCATCGGGGCGATCGCACAAAAATGTTGATGGGTGCAACTCAGGAGAGGATGAGGGATTGGCTCGGTTTCAGTTTTCAGGATCGCGGCGATATTCAGGATATCGGAGACGACAGCACTGGCGGTGGCTCCAGCTCCGGCTCCGGGACCAAAGAACATCACTTGTCCGAGGGGTTCTCCTTCGACCAGGATGGCATTAAAGACCCCATCGACGCTGGCGAGAGGGTGGGATTTGGGAAGTAAGGTGGGATGGACTTTTAGGGAGAGTTTTTGAGGAGTTCCATCGTTGCTGTTTTCGGGGATGTCTTCTTGGGCGATCGCCAACAGTTTGATGGTAAAGCCCAGTTTTTCGGCGTAGTCGATTTCGGTCGAACTAATATGACGAATCCCCTCACAATGGACATCCTCTAGGCGAATCCGACCGCCAAAAGCCAGGGACGCTAGGATGGCGATTTTATCGGCTGCGTCTAAGCCATCCACATCAGCGGTGGGATCGGCTTCCGCATAGCCGAGCCGTTGTGCGTCGGCGAGAACCTCCGTAAAGTCGGCTCCCTCGGCTTTCATGCGGGTGAGGATATAGTTGGTGGTTCCGTTGACAATTCCGGTCACTCGTTTGATGCGATTGACCCCTAAGGCTTGTTTGAGGGGTTGAATGACGGGAATCCCACCGCCGACAGCCGCCTCTAGCATCACATACACCCCTTTGGCGTTGGCGGCCTCAAAAATTTCATCCCCATAACGGGAAATGACGGCTTTGTTGGCGGTGACGATATGTTTGCCGTGGGCGATCGCTTTGAGGATGAGCGATCGCGCGGGTTCAACCCCGCCAATGAGTTCGACGATAATATCCAGGTCAGGGTTGCTGACGATGGCTTCTAAGTCTGTGGTGAAGATCGAACTGGGTAAGTCCACCGCTCGGGGTTTATCGAGCGATCGCACCCCCACCTGAGCAATGTCCAACTCTGTGAGCAAGGGATGACGGCCCGAGGGGTCTGACAGGATCTGTGCCGTTCCAGTGCCAACTGTACCTAATCCGAGTATACCGACTTTATATGTCACAACTTACGATTCGTTTTGACGACGGGGGGGGAACTCTCAAACTCCCTAGCAATCAGGGTTAAAGTCCCCTAAAACTTTACCATAAAACCCATCATGCTGTTCTGATTCAGTTTGAGAATGAGTCTCAAATTGCTGGAGATGAATTGGCAGGGAAGCCGAAGGGCGATCGCCCTGTGTCAAAATATCAATGGGTGTGGAAGTCCTCCTAGACCCCCGTGCCTCAAGTCCTCTGATGGTATTTTATTGCCCAGTTCTGTTGTTCACCTTTGGGAGTCCCCTACCGTGAAGCTCTTGTTAAACGCCACTGTTCTCTCTCGGAGTTTCTCGACGGCGATGATGACAGCCGCCGTTCTGGTTCTGTCGCCGCCAAGTTGGGGCAGTTCTTCCCCCCAGCCGACCCGTCAACTGGCTCAACAGTCCTTCGATCTCAATGCCTCTCGTCCTCTATTACGGACTGGCAGCAGTGGCTCTGAGGTGCGGGAACTCCAGGCAATTCTACAACTGATGGGATTCTATCGCGGTGCAGTGAATGGGGAGTATGGCGAACAGACTGCTAGAGCTGTCTCGGCCTTCCAGGAAGCTGCCGGAATTGACGTAGATGGCGTGGTTGGGGTTCAGACCTGGAATCGGCTGTTCCCGCCCCTGCCGGTGGGGGGAGTGGCAACGCCCGTTTATGAGCCGGTTAACCCCACTCAGGATTCGGCACCGGTCAGTTCCGATCAATGGCTACCTAGTCCTGAATCGGGAAATATGGCGGTGTCGGAGAGTTCCCTGTCGACTCCTCCGAGTCGGAATTTACCTCTATTATCGCGGGGGGCTGAAGGGTCTGCGGTGGTTGAACTACAACTGCTGTTACAGGATTTGGGACTGTATCAAGGTGAGATTGATGGCCTCTATCGGGGGGCTACGATCGCGGCTGTGGAACAGTTCCAATCTCGTGAGGGTTTGACGGTTGATGGGGTGGTCGGACCGATGACTTGGAATGCGTTGTTGGGGTATTGAGGGAACAGGGAACAGGGAACAGGGAACAGAAAACACGTAGGGGCGTACCCTTGTGGTCGCCCTAGGCAAAGGGAACAGGGAACAGAAAACACGTAGGGGCGTACCCTTGTGGTCGCCCTAGGCAATAGGTAATAAGGGGGGTTGATGTTGGGGATGTCTCGGGAGCAGTTACGGGAGATTGGGGGTCATGGGGAAAGAACCTATCCTCGGGAATGCTGTGGTTTGCTGTTGGGGACTTGTGATGGACAACAGGCTTGGGTGATCGAGGTTTGGCCGGCGGAGAATGCTTGGGATGAGTCGTCGGCGGTGGAGTTTGAGAGGGTTGGGGATGGGCCAACTCGGGATTGGCAGACTCAGGAACGTCGCTATACCATCGCTCCTGAGTTGATGTTGGCCGCTCAAAAGACGGCCCGCGATCGCCAGTGGCGGATTTTGGGGATTTATCACTCGCACCCGAATCATGAGGCGGTTCCCTCGGAGTGCGATCGCCAGTGGGCTTGGCCGGAGTATTATTATTTGATTGTTTCGGTGCGCGATGGGGTGGCTGGGGAGAGTCACTGCTGGCGGTTGGATGAGCAAGGGCAGTTTCGAGAGGTTTCCTTGCAGGTGGACTGAGGCAGCAGATGCTTAACTTTTGGTAAGGGGATGAGTAGGGGGCGATCGCAGTCGGTAGAATAGGAGACTGGACGATATACGTTCTCGACTCTACCAAGTCTTAGACCCATTACCCATGCTCAATCCAAACTTAGAGCAAATTCAACTGACTAATGCTGACTATGAACGCTATTCTCGCCATCTGATCTTGCCAGAAGTTGGCTTGGAGGGGCAGAAGCGTCTTAAGGCGGCCAAAGTTCTCTGTATCGGAACGGGAGGACTGGGTTCTCCGTTGTTACTCTATCTAGCGGCGGCGGGAATCGGCACTCTGGGGATTGTGGATTTTGATGTTGTGGACAACTCGAACCTACAACGTCAGGTGATTCATGGAACCTCCTGGGTGGGGAAACCTAAAATTGAATCGGCAAAGACTCGCATTCATGAGATTAATCCTGATTGTCAGGTGAACCTCTATGAGACTCGCCTCTCGTCGGAGAATGCCCTAGAGATTATTGAACCCTACGATATCGTGGTGGATGGAACGGATAACTTCCCCACACGCTATCTCGTGAATGATGCCTGTGTGTTGCTCAATAAACCCAATGTCTATGGCTCGATTTTCCGTTTTGAGGGCCAGGCGACGGTGTTTAACTATGAGGGGGGTCCCAATTATCGGGATTTATATCCTGAACCCCCACCACCGGGAATGGTTCCCTCTTGTGCTGAGGGGGGAGTTTTGGGGATTCTTCCTGGCATGATTGGGGTGATTCAAGCTACGGAAACTCTGAAAATTATTCTTGGTCGGGGAACTACCCTCAGTGGAAGGCTCTTACTGTATAATTCTTTAGAGATGTCGTTTCGTGAGTTAAAGTTACGACCGAATCCGGAACGCCCCAAAATTGATAAACTCATTGACTATGAGCAGTTTTGCGGGATTCCCCAAGCCAAAGCAGAGGAAAATAAACAGAATATGGATCTTCAAGAAATGACCGTCTCGGAACTGAAGAGTCTTATCGATAGTGGTTCCGATGATTTTGTCTTAGTGGATGTTCGCAACCCGAATGAGTACGAAATCGGTAAGATTGACGGTTCCACGTTGGTTCCGTTGCCTGAGATTGAAGATGGCAAAGGGGTTGAGACGATTAAGTCGATGCTCAATGGCAAGCGTCTGATTGCTCATTGTAAGCTCGGAGGACGCTCAGCGAAGGCCTTATCAATTCTCAAGGAGGCTGGTATTGAGGGGACGAACCTCAAGGGTGGTATTGCTGCCTGGAGTGAGGAAATTGACCCGTCTGTGCCGAAATACTAGGGAATTGAGCGGTCTGGTCCGCTTTGGTTCGAGTTCGCTTCTGTGGTGTCCACAAAGAAGCTTTGATACCCCTTGCTGGGGGGTTCTACCTCCTAAGGGGTATTCCTCGGCCTTAGCCGGGGACGGGAAACAATAAACCATGAGCAGGTTAAACCCCAGTCTTCGCAGATTGGGGTTTTTTTGTGGGCAAAGTTTGTCATGGTTTCTGGTTATTTGGGTCAAATAGGCCTGACATCAGCAGCATTTCTACGCTGTATTCTTCGTCCTAAGAATCACTAAATTTTGTGAAGATTTATAGGTTTGTCGTCTAGGTCACAGATATTTGAGACAATTGTTGTGATGGAGATCGCAGGCGTTAAGCGATCCCTATCACGAATTTAGGCGATCCCAATTACCTGATGAGGCGATCGCAATTACCGACTGGCTTGTACGAGATCGCCGTAAATTAATTCGATCTAAGTCACCATTAAAGAAATAGAAGATTTTCTTAAAATAATGACAAATTCATTCTTGCCTTCACTACCGACCTTATCTGACTTTTTCTTTCAAGTTTGGGAAAATGGTAAGCTCACCAAAGCTGATCGCTTGCAACTGCGGTCGTACCTACTGAGCGATCGCCTCACGGAAGCGGACTATACCCTAATCAACCGTCTCCTCCACGCCGTGCGTCGCGGCTGGGTTTCCTGCACTGGCGATCGCCGAGATGCGTAAAGAAGTTGCTAAAATAGGGGATTAGAATGTTGCCCTAGTACGGCCTGTGACCCAATTCCCCCAACAGAAACAGCAACAGCAAAGGAAAACAGGCGATGTTTAATGCCACCCAGTTACTCATCGACCGTTTTGTCCCGAAACTCCAGGAGAACTACCACCGCACCTACGGAGGTCTAAAGTCCGACTACGCCGAAATCATTGGCTGGGCGGGTGGTATGGCCCTTGAGAATATCGCCAACAGTGATGCCCTCTATCACAACGTCGAGCATACAATTTTTGTCACCCTCGTGGGACAGGATATCTTGCGAGGGCGACATATCCGAGAAGGAGGAGTCTCCTGTGAGGACTGGCTACACTTCACCATCGCCCTACTCTGTCATGACATTGGCTACGTCAAAGGGGTATGTCGCAAAGATGACCCCACCCGGCGTTTATATTCAACCGGGATTGACGATACCATGGTTCATCTCGTTCCCGGGGCGACGGATGCTGCCTTGACCCCCTATCATGTTGATCGCGGCAAGCTCTTTATTGATGAACGCTTTGGCGGTCATCGCCTCATTGACGCGGAACTCATCCGTAGCAGTATGGAATTGACGCGGTTTCCCGTTCCCGCCGGGGAAGATCATCAAGAGACCTCCAACTTACCGGGATTAGTCCGGGCGGCGGATCTCATCGGACAACTGAGTGACCCCCGTTACCTACAAAAAATTAGTGCCCTCTTCTATGAATTTGAGGAAACCGGAACCAATAAAGCTTTGGGCTACAAAACCCCCGGAGATTTACGCAACGGCTATCCTAAGTTCTATTGGCATGGCGTGTATCCCTATATCAAAGATGGTCTGAAATACCTAGAAGTCACTCAGGAAGGGAAACAAATCGTCGCCAATCTCTTTAGCAACGTCTTTCGCGTTGAACATTCAACAGTCTAATGTCGGTCTGGGCCAGCGGGTTCACCCGGTTGAGTCGGCACGGCCGGTGCGCCTCGGGGATGTCCGACCCACCGAGGCGAACTATCCACATCTTGTCACTAGAGCCGATCTCCTGTCACACTGAGAGTTAGAGAAAGTAGGTGAGGCAGTTGCGAACTGGCGGGGCGTTGCTTTAGCCAGTTTGAGGAAAGTCCGGGCACCCGAAAGACCGAACTTGCTGGGTAACGCCCAGTGCGCGTGAGCGTGAGGAGAGTGCCACAGAAACATACCGCCTTGAAGGATGTCGCGGCTTGCCGATGCGTCCTCGGGGTAAGGGTGCAAAGGTGCGGTAAGAGCGCACCAGCAGTATCGAGAGGTACTGGCTCGGTAAACCCCGAGTGGGTGCAAGGTCGCCGGAACCATGGTTGGTCTTTTACCAGTTCCGAAGTTGGAGAACCGCTTGAGGCGTTTGGTAACAAACGTCCCAGATAGATAACTGCCCATCTCATTGTTTTGAACGGTGAGATAGAACAGAACCCGGCTTACGACTACTTTCTCTATTTTTTTTAGTTTAATCCGCCTGACGTCTCCCCCCTTCCCTATGGCTGCTCTGCATCCCCGTCGTCAAGACGCACTCCGTCAATTCATCCTCAAGTTGGGTTTGGAGCCAGATTCCCGCCTAAATTGGGATCTCTTGGATACCGCGTTAACCCATCCGACTATTTCCCCGACTCGCAACTATGAACGCCTGGAGTTCATCGGCGATGCGGCCATTCGTCTGGCCTCGGCGGAGTTTCTCTGGGAGAGTTATCCCGAGGCTAAGGTGGGAGACTATGCGGCGATTCGTTCGGTGCTGGTGAGCGATCGCACTCTGGCGGATATTGCTGAATCCTATGGCTTTCAACGTTACTTGTTAGTGGGAGGAAGTGCGAGTGGGGATAAAGCTGGCTATCGCTCCCGCTTGGCGGATGCGTTGGAGGCGGTGGCGGCGGCCCTGTATCTGAGTAGCCATGATACGAGCTTGGTGCGTCCCTGGCTCGATAAACCCTTTCGTCCTTTGGCCGAGGAAGTGCGTCAAGATCCGGCTCGGCAAAACTATAAGGCGGCTCTGCAAGAATGGACTCAGGGTCACTATCGGCAACTCCCTGAGTATCGTGTGGTGGAACAGGTGACCCGAGAACATAATAGCGATCGCCGTTTTGCGGCTGAGGTTTGGCTCAATGACCGCTGTTTGGGCCGGGGAACTGGGCGATCGATTAAGGCGGCGGAACAGGCGGCGGCCCGAGAGGCGTTTGTGGCTCTGTCCCAGGGCCAAGACGCACAAGAGTCGTCTGAACCCTCTTCCCTCTCGCCGCCATCTACTGTTTAAAGGCTCACCGTTAACACAAGCGTATGACAGGCATTATTATTATCGGCGCGGGTCGTTGGGGTAATCACCTCATCCGCAATATCTTAGAGCATCCTAAAGGGGACTTGCTGGCTGTGGTAGATTGCGATCGCCAACGGTTAGAGGCGGTCAACCAACGCTTTAACCTAGAGGCCGCTGGGGTGAGATTAAGCCAAGATTGGCACGATAGCCAAGATCTACCGGCTCAGGGAATCATTGTCGCCACCCCCGCCACCGACCATGAAACGACCATCCGTGAGGCTTTGGAGCGAGGCTATCATGTTTTGGCGGAGAAACCGCTCACCTTAGAGTCTAAAACGGCGATCGCCCTCTGGGAGTTGGCCCAAAAACAGCAACGACGGCTTAATATCGACCATACCTATCTCTTTAATCCTTACGTTGAACAGGGGGCTGAGGTCCTGCGTCAAGGTCGCCTGGGGGAACTGCGTTATGGCTATGCTGCCCGGACCCATCTGAGTCCGGTTCGCTATGATGTTGATGCGCTTTGGGATTTAGCCATTCACGATATCGCCATTTTTAATCACTGGTTGGGAGAGTTCCCGGTTCAGGTTCAGGGAACCGGCAACATTTGGCTACAATCCCAGGGGGTTGAGGCCTCGCGGCATCTGTTCCCTGATGGGTTGGCGGATTTAGCCTGGGCGCGGTTAATCTATCCCAGTGGAGTAGAGACGACCCTTCATCTATGTTGGGCCAACCCGGATAAACAACGACGCTTAGCGGTGGTTGGCAGTCAGGGAACCCTGGTTTTTGATGAATTAGCACCCTCTCCCTTAACCCTGATGCAGGGGCAATTGACCCAGGATGAGGAGGGACTCTGGCAGCCGAGTGCCGTGACCCCAGAAGCCATTGAAGTGGCTCCTGGAGAACCTCTGGGACGGGTCTGCGATCGCTTCCTAGAGGGGATTGAAACGGGTCAAGATTGCGATCGCTCTTCCGGTTGGGTGGGGGCGCAGTTGGTGCGGGTGTTGGAGGGACTCTCTGAGTCCTGTCAACAGGGGGGTCAGCTTATAAATCTGTCTTAAGGGCCTTGGATTGGGCAGTACGTCCGCTAAAATTCAAAGCAACTCCGTAAAAGAGCTTTGAAGCTTCTAAAACCATGAAATTTCCTCTTGCTTTTCTTCCCCTGGCCCTTGGGACTGTGTTAATGGGGGGTAACGGGGCGATCGCTCAGTCTTACCCCAGTGATGCCCATGTTTGCACCCCGGGCGCACGCTTAAACCTGCGGGAAACCCCCGGCGGTCAAGTGTTAACGATTCTCAACAACGGTGCATCCCTCGAACGAGTTGCACCCCCAGCCGGAAACTGGCAGCCTGTAGCAACGTCCGACTATCGGGGTTATGTCTGGTCTGGGTATGTCTGCGATGGAGACTCCGATCAGCCAGTCGCTCAACAACCGGCCAGGACACGAGGGATTCAACCGGCAATGTGTCCCGATGTGACTTTAGCTCGTAATGTGGTGACTCCCGATGGCTTAAATGTCCATCGCTCCAACAATCCCGAAAGTGAGATTGTTCGCTTTCTCAGTGAAGGAGCGGCGATTATTCTTGGCAGTACCAACCCCAGCACCGATGAGGCAGGTCATATCTGGTTACCGATTGAACAGCCGGCTATGGGTTATATTCGCGTTGGCCGGGACGGGGTCGTTGATAAGATTGGTAACTGTACGCGCTTCTACTCTGACAATAACTAAAACCTAAGAGCAACGGTGTCTCAACAACAACGACAACAGTTTCCAGCCCTGAAGACTAAAACCTATCTCAACTATGGCGGTCAGGGGCCCTTATCTCAGGCAGCCATCGATGCCATCCATGGCGCTTATGAGTGGGTGCAGCAGATTGGTCCCTTTTCCGCCCAGGCTAATGCTTGGGCCCAGGACTGTGCTAGGGGGACGAGGGAGGCGATCGCCCAGGAGTTGGGGGTTACCCCAGACACCATTGCTCTGACGGAGGATGTCACCGTCGGCTGTAATATCGCCCTCTGGGGCATCGATTGGCAGCCGGGCGATCGCCTTCTCATGACTGACTGCGAACATCCTGGGGTAGTGGCAACAGTGAAGGAACTTCAACATCGCTTTGCGATTGAAGTGGATATCTGCCCTGTTCAAGCCACCCTAAACAACGATAAAGCGGTTGAAGTGATTGCCCAGGCCTTGACACCCAAGACCCGTTTAGTGGTCTTGAGTCATATTCTCTGGAATACGGGGCAAGTGTTACCCCTCAAGGAGATTGTCGCGGCTTGTCGTCAGGTGCAAACCCAGTTTGGGGAGCCGATTCGGGTGTTAGCCGATGCCGCCCAGTCTGTGGGAGTGTTGCCGCTAGAGTTGGCCGCTTCTGGGGTGGATTATTATGCCTTTACCGGTCATAAATGGCTTTGTGGGCCTGCTGGAGTGGGTGGGTTTTACTGTCACCCTGAGGCCATGGCCAGTTTGCGCCCCACCTTTATCGGTTGGCGCGGCATTACCATGGATGGAACCGGCAATCCCACCGGTTGGAAAGCCGATGCGCAACGCTATGAGATTGCCACCTCGGCGTATCCGTTGTATGTGGGCTTACAGGAGGCGATCGCCCTTCATCGGAGTTGGGGAACAGCAAGGGAACGCTATCAGCAAATTTGCCGCAATAGTGAACGACTTTGGCAAGGGTTAGGGGAGATTTCCCAGGTCACCTGTTTACGGACGGCCCCCCCGGAGGCGGGGTTAGTCTCCTTTGTATTGGAGTCAGGGGAACACAAGGGCCTGGTACAGTTTTTGCAGGAGCAAGGGGTGATGGTACGGACGATTCTCGACCCCAGTTGTGTCCGGGCCTGTGTCCATTACTTCACGGATGAGGGGGAGATTGGGGAGGTATTGCAGCAGATTCGTCGCTTTATCGAGGGCAATTGACGGTAGGGTGCGTCCCGGCATCAATCGATCTTAAACCTTGACCAAAGATTTGAAACTTGCCGGAACGCACCGATTTCCCAGATTAATGATAGACCAAACAGTAGGGTGCGTCCCGGCATCAATCGATCTTAAACCTTGACCCAAGATTTGAAACTTGCCGCAACGCACCGCAGATGGATTGATGGGGGTGTTTGCTTGGGGATGATGCGTTGCGGCAAGTTTAGGATTTTTTGGACACCGCCAACCTCAACTGATGCCGCAACGCATCCTACCGATTGACCCACCGATTAACCTACCGATTAAATGCCCCAATCAAGAGAATAAA
>SMDP01000123.1:7228-13101 GCA_012911965.1 Geitlerinema sp. P-1104 | reverse complement strand
CAATTAGTGGTTCAGGGAGTGGAACGACTGCGATCGCGCGATCGCACCCCCCGAGCCATTCCCCACAGTTTAGGGGTTATTTTGCCGAGGCCGTCAACTCCCGATGCGCGGGAGGAAACACCCGGGCCGCATCTTGAGGAATCTCAACCGTAACCCGTGCGCCAATCGGTAATCCCAGCACATCATGACTGCGAGCGTGAACACAGCGGCCCGAGGGCATTTGCAGACAATAGCGATGTTCTCGGCCCAAGAACTGGCGATCGCGCACCTGAACCTCTCCCGACTCATCCGGCTGCACCCTGAGATCCTCTTCGCGAATCATCACATCCCCCAGTTCCCCGGAGAGTTCCCCCGTAGCCGCCACAGAAAAGCGGCCCAATTCAGTTTCCCACTGACTCCCGGAACGACGGGCCTGCAAGAAATTAGCCTGCGTCACAAACTCAGCCACAAAGCGCGAGGCCGGTTCACGATAAATGGCTTCGGGGCTATCGATCTGTTCCAAGCGCCCCTGACGCATCACCCCCACCACATCCGAGATAGACATAGCCTCCTCGCAATCATGGGTAACAAACACCGCCGTCATGCCCGTTTTCTTGAGAATGGCGCGAATCTCATGGCGTAAATAGAGACGCACCCGCACATCGAGGTTACTCAGAGGTTCATCGAGAAGCATCAACACGGGCCGAGGGGCAATGGCCCGGGCCAAAGCCACCCGCTGCCGTTGGCCCCCAGAAAGTTGGTGGGGATAGCGGTTCCCGAGTCCATCGAGTTCCACCAAACTCAACGCCTCCGCCACCCGCTGTTTAATCTCACTCCCCTTGAGTAGGCGCTTCTTGAGGCCAAAGGCAATGTTATCGGCCACATTGAGATGGGGAAATAGGGCATATTCCTGAAATACCATGCCCAGATTGCGCTTCTCGGGAGGAACCCAGCGCCCGCGGCCGGCGATCGCCCGGCTCTCCAAGACAATCTGACCCTCATTGGGGCGTTCAAAGCCCGCAATCAAGCGCAATAGAGTCGTTTTACCACAGCCGGATGGCCCCAACAGAGAGAGAATTTGCCCCTTTTGCAGAGACAAATTAACCGTATCCACGGCGGGAACGGCTGTTTGGGGATAATGCTTTGTCAAGCCATCAAGCTGGAGAATTGTATCAGTCATAGAGGGGGCGATCGCAGGAACGACGAGAGGGTGAGGAGCGCAAAACTAGAAATGATTATGATTAACATTCCAGTGACCCTAAATCTGAAGAGCGTTGCTTTCATCTCCAGACGACCAACCCAGTCTCCCGAGATCCCTAAAGCCAACGTCTCTACAGACCAGACTCACTCAAGACAATTTAGCTTTGCTTATTGAGACTTTATACTATTTACGGAGTCAACCTGTCAAGCCTATTCCCTATTACCTTCTTTGAGTCTCCAAAGAAAAAAGGGTAGCACCATGGTACTACCCTTCAATCATCTAGTTAGGGACGACAGCTAAGCCATCAATCCAGCGAAAAATTTTTCGCCCTACGCAGAAACTACGCAGAAACCGCAGACTTGGTTTTGGCAGCCAGTTCACCACTGGCATACTTAGCCGCAAACTCATCCAGAGGGATTTGCTTGATTTTAGTCGCATTGCCAGCCGTACCAAAGGCATCATAGCGTTTGGCACAGACTTGTTTCATGTACTTGATGGAAGGCTTCATGAAGTGGCGGGGATCGAAGTTAGCGGGATCCTTCGCAGCAGCTTCACGAATCGCAGCGGTAATCGCCAAACGGTTGTCGGTGTCAATGTTAACTTTACGAACACCGCTCTTGATGCCTTTTTGAATTTCTTCGAGAGGCACACCGTAGGTTTCGGGGATGGCACCACCGTACTGGTTAATCATATCCAACCATTCCTGAGGAACGGAGGAAGAACCGTGCATCACCAAGTGAGTGTTGGGGAGACGGCCGTGGATTTCTTCAATGCGGCTGATAGCCAAGATTTCACCCGTGGGTTTGCGGGTGAACTTATAGGCACCGTGGCTGGTACCAATAGCAACAGCGAGGGCATCGACTTGAGTGCGCTCAACAAACTCTACCGCTTCATCGGGATCGGTGAGGAGTTGTTCACGAGTTAAGACGCCTTCTGCACCATGGCCATCTTCTTTGTCACCTTTACCGGTTTCGAGGGAACCGAGGCAACCGAGTTCACCTTCAACGCTGACGCCGACGGAGTGAGCCACATCAACCACAGTTTTGGTGACATTGACGTTGTACTCAAAGCTAGCGGGGGTTTTGGCATCCTCTTCCAAGGAACCATCCATCATGACGCTGGTGAAGCCGTTACGGATGGCCGAGTAGCAGGTGGCGGGGCCGTTACCATGATCTTGGTGCATCACGATGGGGATGTGGGGGTAGGTTTCCACCGCAGCCATCACCAGGTGACGCAGGAAGTTTTCACCAGCATACTTACGTGCGCCGCGAGATGCCTGAAGAATCACGGGGCTGTTGGTTTCGTTGGCAGCCTCCATGATTGCCAGGATCTGCTCCATATTATTGACGTTGTATGCGGGGATACCGTAACCGTTTTCCGCTGCGTGGTCGAGCAGCAGACGCATGGGGACTAATGCCATAAAAGTTCTCCTTTTTCCTGTTAAATTTTGCTTTTTGTAGCTAGGCTCTCGTGAACTAGCTCATCGAATACAATAATCTTAAGATATATTTCACACTTTGGCGATCTATTTTGATTGCTAAATTTGGTCAAATCTCCAAATTGGCGATCGCGGTTCTGAGTTGCCAGTGGGGCAATCCCCCAGCGAGGGGGCGATCGCGCCTGATAACGATTAACAATCGTGGTGATAAAAAATTTTGATAAGCCTCAGGAAATGCTGATAAATAGAAGGTTTCCTGAGGCTTTGCCCGCTGGCCGGTTCAGGAACAACCACTGCCAGGGATCAGGCCGGCGTCACCTTAGATGCGTAGGGCGGGATGATTTACCCCCTCAAGGGCTTCAACCAGGCCCCGCACAGTGGCGATAGCCTCAATCTCACTCTCTAGGCGGTTGACGGCAGAACCCACTCCTACACCAGCTGCCCCAGCCGCAATGGCCAGAGGTGCCGTGACATTGGAAATCCCCGAAGCACAGAGAACCGGAACGGACACAGCCCGAGAAATTTCGGCAGCAGCGGCCAGGGTGGGGGCAGCTTTCTCAATCAGGCCCAGAGTTCCCCCATGGCTGGGTTGACTACTGGTTCCCCCTTCGGTTTGGATCAGATCCGCCCCAGCTTCAACCAAAGCTTCTGCGAGACGGGCCTGTTCATCCAAGGCCAGGATATGAGGAACAGTCACCGAGAGGGTAATCTCGGGTAGAAGGGCGCGAGTGGCCCGAGTCAGTTCCAGCACTTCAGGGGCTTCAAAGCGGCGGCCTTGGGCGTAGAAGGCATCAAAGTTGCCAATTTCAATTAAATCGGCCCCAGCGGCGACGGGTTCGAGGAAGTCCTCAGCCACCACCGCCGAGACACAGATGGGTAAGTCGGTAAGGGATTTGGCTAAACGCACCAACTCCGCATCAGCAGCGATATCTAAGAAGGTAGCCCCCCCGAGATGGGCCGCTTTCACGGTGCGGGCCACGGACTGGCGATCGAAGTTCGTCAGCCCAGCAATGATTTTCAGGGCCTGGCCGCGACGAAGGCTATCTTGGAGACGTGCAAGCATGGTCATGGAAAGATCCTAATTCAGACAATGTTGACCATTTTGCCATCAAACCCACCCCTCAAGGTGATGGGCCAAGGTAGCGGCCCCCACTTCCCAGTTAAGACGCGCTTCAAACTCTTGTCTAGCGGTTTGGGCCAGGTGTTGATAGTCTCCCTCCCGCCAGAGGTGTTCAATCCAAGTGCAATAGTCGGCCGCCTTGGCCTGGGAGGAAAACTGTTGTCCGTTGACTCCCGAACGCACAACGGTGGGGATTCCGCCAACATCGCTGCTGAGAACGGGAACCCCGAAGGCGTTAGCTTCACAGAGAACATGACCGTAACATTCGGCCCGGGAGGGAAGCATGAGGAAGTGGGATTCGGCTAAAAGCTGGTCGAGGCGGGCCGCGTCTTGGGGCTGTTTGCGGTTAAGAAAGCCCAAATCATGGACGAAGGGGGGGAGAGGTTGGGGGGGATGGCCGCCGACGAGGGTGAGTTCGGTGGGATGGCCTCGCTGATTGAGTTCTTGGGCCACGGCCAGGGCGATGTCTCCTCCTTTACGATGCCAATCGACGCCAATAAAGAGGAGTTTACAGGGTTGGTTGGGCCGCGATCGCCGCCAAGTGTCGACCTGTGCTGTAGTGGGAACTCGGGAGAGATTGGCCCCGAAGGGAATGACGTTAATTTTGTCTGAGGGAAGTTGATAGGTGGACTGGGCAATATCGGCGGCCCACTCGGAGGCAAAAAATAGTCCCCGACAGCGTTGATAGGCCCGTCTATCGAGGTCGTAGAGTTGTCGCCGACTGGCGGAACAAAGATTTTGGTAGCCGGGATAGTGGTCGATTAAACCGGCGTAGGAGGTATCTGTCCAGAGGGCGATGGGCTGTTTGAGGTTGAGATCGGCAATTAGGTTACTGTCGGAGGTTAGGATCAGATCCGGTTGTAGGCGATCGCATTGGTGTTGAAGTTGTCGCCCATAGTCACGGGTAAACTGGGGTTCAGTCCAGGGGAGATAGGTTTTCTGAAAAAGGCGATGATAGCGACGTTTGAGTTTGGGTAACAGGGCGGTCTGTTCCCGATGTTTGTCGAGATTATGGACAGATACGACGCTATGATGGTGGCTGAGGGCATCGAAGATGGACTTACATTTTTGTCCATGTCCGAGTTTGTTGCGGGGTAGGGTGTCAGGGTTGAGTTGGGTTAGGTTGAATTCGGTGAGATAGGCGATTTTCATGGGGAGGGGGGAACCGGTAGGGGCGTACCCTTGTGGTCGCCCGAGGACACGGAGAGGGAGAAGTTAGAGGGAGAGGGAGGGAGAGGGGGGAACTGGTAGGGGCGTACCCTTGTGGTCGCCCGAGGACACGGAGAGGGAGAAGTTAGGGAGAGAGGGGGGTTAGGAGGTTTAGGAGGGATTGACAGGCGCTGTCCCAGTTGAGGGAGTTCTGATAGTTTTTTCGGGAGCTTGAGGCGATTTCTTGATAGGTTTTTCTATCTTTAAATGTATCTAAAATAAAGCTTCCATAGGTTTGGGTTGATGTGTTTTTTGGTAACGTCCATCCTGTTTTTTGGTGTTGAATAATTGTAGATATTCCGCCAGTTTTATGGGTTAAACAAGGAAGTCCAAATCCTTGGGCTTCGCAAAAGACATGACCATAGCTTTCGGCTTGGACGGGAAGGATAAAGAAGTGAGATTTAAGAAATAATTTTTTTAATTGCTGATAGTGTTGTGGGTTTTCTTTGTCTAAATAGCCAAAACAACGGAGATGAGGGGATTTTTCTAGGTATTTATCGGGGACAATTCCGACAACATTTAATTGGGTTTTAATCCCATTTTGATTGAGCCAATCTGTTACGGCTAGGGCAATAGATCCTCCTTTACGTTCCCAATCAACACCTACCCATAATAATTCACAGGTTGTTGTGGAGCGTTGGGCGATCGCATCTTGAATTTCGACCTCGTCGGGCATATTTGACCAGTTTGCCCCCCAAGGAATTACCTCTACTTTAGATGAAGGAAGTTTATAGGTCAAAATTGCTTGATTTGCAGCCCAATCTGAGGCATAAATCACTTTACTGCAACGGTCAAGGGCTTGTTTTTCAAAGTTATAGATATTCTGCCGAGTCTCTCCACAGAGATGACTCATATAGGGATAATAGTCAATTAAGGCTGATAAGGGGGCATCTGTCCAAAGAACTATCGGCTTTTGCGCTCCCAAT
>SMDP01000123.1:5805-6943 GCA_012911965.1 Geitlerinema sp. P-1104 | reverse complement strand
CGGCGATCGCACACATTATATAGGGTCGTATAAGCAATTTTCATCTTTAATTTGGGGAGCAGGGAACAGGGAACAGGCAATAGAAAAAGACGTGGGGGCGTACCCTTGTAGTCGCCCTGGGCAATAGGCTGGCTTCTTCCCCCTACTTCCTACTGCCTACTGCCTTCCAAAATTTTAGCCTACATAAAATGGACTCAAGAAACGCCCTAGGCGTTCTTGTAATTCACAGGCTTTGATAATATCCTCCTGAAACTCTGACCGATACTTGATGTAGTAGTTAGCCAATTTGAGCCAATCGGAGAGTAAATAGAGTGGCATTAACCAACGAACGTTATTCCCTAAACGAGCAATGCGTAGGGCATGATTTGATAACCCCGCTGTATAGGAAATTTTCAATAAATAGTCCGATTCTAGGCGGGATTGGGGTAAATGATGCCAAATCTCCATTTTGGGATTGTGCCAAATTTGCCAATCACTGTTTTGAATGTAAAACAGGGTTTCTAAATCCTCACAGGCCCCCACATAGGTTTGTCCCGCCTCATCCCGGCCCTGTAATAACAGTTTTTCAGGAATACAGTCTCGCCAGGCCTGTTTGCGAATCACTGAACCGGGGGCGGCGGGGACAATCCGGGGTTGGGCGGTGCGGGCATAACAGAAGGAGCGATCGCCCCGATTATAGACCGCTAGACGCAGCTTGACGGCGTTGAAATACTCCGGAGGTGGGGCATCGAGTTTAGCATGAATAATCCCCCCATACGCCCCAATTTCCGGGCGATCGCAGCCGAATTGAACGGCCTCCTTCACCCAGGTTTCACCGGGAAGATTATCATCATCGAGAAACCCCACCCAGTCCTCACTGGCGGCTTCTTCAATGGCCCGACGACGGGCGTAGGCGGTTCCCTGGCGCGGTTCCAATAGCCATCGTAAACGGCTATTCTCGGGCGCGCGCCCGGCCCAATCATAGGCTTGAACCACCTCAGCGGTGCGATCGCCACTATTATTATCCACCACTAAAACCTCCCAGAATATCCCCTCCGTTCCCTGCTGTCGCGCTAAAGCGTCCAAGACTTGGGGAACTCGCTGTTCTCCGTTATAGGTACAAATGGCGACGGTAAAATCCATGGGGGAAGAAGGGAAC
>SMDP01000123.1:0-5707 GCA_012911965.1 Geitlerinema sp. P-1104 | reverse complement strand
GAGAGGGAACAGGGAATGGGGAATGGGGATGTACCTTTATGATCGCCCTCTTTATGTTTTTTGGGTGTCCGGGGATTTGTCGGGCGGTTGCTGCTGTTTCCAGAAGAAGAAGGGGCTGCTGAGACAGGCGATATAAAAGCGCAGTTCCGCCTGGGCGACGATATCCTCTTGCAGTTGGCCGCGATAGCGCAACCAATGACGGAGGATGCGGCGGCTGTCATTGAGACTATAGGCGATGAGGGCCAGGGGGCGCAGAATTGGGGAAAAACTCAGCATTCGGGTTCGATACCGACTTAGGCCGATTCCCCGCATCAGTTTATAAAGATAGTCCGGTTGCAGTCGCCAGGGGGGGATGAGATGATGCACCCGTAACTGGGGGGCGTACCAAATCTGCCAGTGATGGCGTTGTAGGTGCACTAGGGCCTCTAAGTCTTCTGAGGCTAGGGCCATGCCGGTGGTACGGCCAATCAGGGTTAATTGTTTAGGAACGGAGGTTAACCAGGCTTGGCGACGCACGACTAATCCTGCGCCTGGGGGAAGGAGTCGTTTTTCTGGAGGGTAGGGCCTGGCCTCGGGGCCGCGATCAGTGATGGCGAGAAAGGGGGCGATGCGATCGAAGTTGGGGGGCGGTTCGATACTATAGTCGGGGAGAATACGACTTCCATAGGCCCCAATTTGGGGATGCTGTTGTGCGAACTCTACCGCTTGACGAATCCAGTCTTGATCTGGGAGATTGTCGTCGTCAAGAAAGCCGACGAGTTCCCCTTGGGCGGCTTCGATCGCCCGTTGGCGGGCAAATGCAAGTCCCTGTTGGGCTTCCCGGATCACTCGCAGGGGTAGGCGATCGCCATATCCTTGACAGACTTGGGCCGTTGCATCGGTACTACAATTATCGATCACCAAGAGTTCCCAGGTCATAGACTCGGGGGTATGTTGGGCGCAGTCACAGAGGCGATCGAGAACTCGTGGTATGCGAGTTTCGCCGTTATGGGTACAGATGGCGATCGTTAAATCCACAGCATCTTAATTAATCGAAACGCAAAGGAACGGAGTTTAGAATGGGATATGCACTGGGGATTGATTTTGGCACATCCGGGCTGCGGGCTATCCTAATTGATGAAGCAAAAACCCCAATTTGGCAGACAGGAGTTCCCTTAAACCAGCAAACTCCAGCGGCTTGGTGGAGGGGGTTGTCTACTGTTTTAGATCAGATTCCTGGGGATTGGCGGCCCGAAATCGGGGCGATCGCCCTCAACGGAACCTCAGGAACGGTTCTGCTGTGCGACGACAGCGGCCAACCCATCTCTGACACCCTACTGTACAACGACCCGCGAGCCAATTCCGTCTCCCCCCAAGTTCAAAACCTCGTTCCCCCCCGTCACCCCGCCGCCAGTTCCACCTCGAGTTTTAGTAAACTGATCTGGTTTCGTCAGCAATCCTCCCTCCCAAACAATACCTATTTTCTGCATCAGGCGGACTGGTTAAGTTTCCGACTTCACGGACAACTGGGAATCAGTGACTATCACAACAGCCTCAAACTCGGCTATGATCCTCAATCTCTGAACTATCCAGACTGGATTCCCCAAGATACTCCACGCCTTCCCGAGGTTGTCGCCCCTGGAACCGCCATTGGACCCCTCACACCAGAGATCTCCCGACGCTTTCAGCTTCCTGGGAACTGTCGCGTTCATGCGGGAACTACCGATAGTATTGCAGCGTTTCTGGCGAGTGGGGCCAATCAGCCGGGGGATGCTGTCACTTCGTTAGGATCAACGTTAGTCTTAAAGCTTCTCAGTCGTCAGCGCGTCGATGATGGCCGTTATGGAGTCTATAGCCACCGTTTCGGAGATTTATGGCTAACAGGAGGTGCATCGAACACTGGGGGGGCAGTTCTACAACGGTTCTTTAGTGATACCCAGTTACAGGAGTTGAGCGATCGCCTCCCCACCGGCCCTAGTCCTCTGCATTACTATCCTCTCTCACAACCGGGGGAACGTTTCCCCATCAATGACCCGAATTATCCCCCACAATTAGACCCGAAACCGGACAATTCCTTGGACTTTCTCCACGGACTTCTAGATAGTATGGCTCGGATTGAAGCCCAAGGCTATCAACGGTTAAGGGAACTGGGGGCAACGAAACTACAACGAGTCTATACTGCCGGAGGTGGAGCAAACAATGAGGCTTGGATGCGCTTACGAGAGGCACGTTTAGGGGTTCGGGTGAGTCGTTCTCTGGAAACCGAAGCAGCTTATGGAACGGCGTTATTAGCTCTCCATTCCGGTCTGGATTCGGATTGAAAATTGTTCAAAACAGGTTATAAGCTTGGGTAAAAGGTTCAGAGCTTTCTCTAGATTTGGCTGTAATTGTTGGTAATCAATTGTTGTGCCATAGCCATGACGAAAGAAATGACGAAATCCTCGTAAGCTATTGAGAACTGCATAGGTCTCTGAATCCAAAAAAGCGGGACGAATTTCAGGGACATCAACGGTCATGCGCCTCAAGAGTAAATGATGCCATTGACTGGAGTCGCTGATGTTATTTTCAAAATACTTGGCGATGATTGTCAAGAGTTCTTCAGATGCGCCATAGAGGTTATGAATTTGATAGGCGATACTCTCTAGACGGATTTCATCATCGGGGTTGAGCGAGTTTGCCCGCTGTTTGAGCTTTTTATCAATTTCATGGATGATGATGAATTGTGCCTCTAAGTCGGCGATTAAGAGGCGTTTTTGGGGGTCGTCCACAGGATTCCAGTTTCGCGAATTTTATCGGCAAAGTGGCATTTTCTCAATTCTATCACATCCACATCCCGATTCATATCGGTCATTAGAAAACTAATCATCATAAAAATGCCCTCTGCATCCACCTGTTCCACGGCAATATCGATGTCGGAGTGGGACTTAAACTGATGAGGGCGAGTCAGGGAACCAAAAATATAGGCTCGTTCAACTCCATAGGTTGCAGCATGGTCATCGAGCCAGTGTTTAACGGATTTAAGAACGTCCTGACGCTTATTTTCGTTCTGGAGTGCCTGTTCTTTGAGTATGCGATCTAAGGTGTCAGTATTAAAACTCATGATGTCCTCTGAAAAAATGTCTTCTGTTTCCTAAAACTGGGTATTTAGAGAATTTTCATAACATATTGATGTCCTGTTTTCCCTAAAATAAATTATAGTCAATGGAGAAATAGATGCCATGTCCCTGTAGGGAGTCACCCCGATCGCCCACTCCCACTAAGGGAATCCCCCAATCGAGCGTGGCTGAGAAATCAGGGGAGAAGTCCCAGCGTAATCCTAAGCCAGTTCCCACCAAAGTTTGAGGATTGGGAATATCCCGATCGCTCCCCAAATTCCAAACAGTTCCCACATCTAAAAAGGGAGCAATTTGTAGGGTTCCCAAGCCTCCTGGATCTTGAATCAGAGGATAGCGGAACTCCAGGGAGGCAATAATACCACTATCACCAACTCGTTGATTTTGCAGATAGCCGCGAACAGTATCGGGGCCGCCCATGCCAAACTGGGAAATGGGAAGCAGGGGATCGGCGGATAGTTGACTGGCGACACGGGCAATGAGAAGGGTATCGGGGGAGAGCGATCGCACCCATTGGAATTGTCCCAGCCAAGCGAAAAATGTCCCATCAGGGTCTTCTTGATTCCGGGTGGCATTGAACGCATCGAGTCCGAGACTAAACTGCGATCGCGCCGCCACCACTTCAGCGGGGGAACGAGAAGACCATTCCTGGGTGAGTTGTAAAACGGTTAAATTGGAACGACCCTGTTGGGGACCCGGAGAAAAGGAAAAGGGGTCATTATTAGAGAGAAAGGTGCGCGATCGCTGTATCCCCAAAGATAGGCCCACCCGAAACTGATCATTGGGAGTTTCCCAAATCGGATGGGAAACCCCTAACTGCCAGTTTTCCTCAGTTGAACGGATTCCCAAGACATTAAAGGGAGACTGTACCACTTGCGATCGCCCCCGCTTATACAGGAAAGAGAGGCGGGTATTCTCGGCATTAATAGGGATCTGATACTCAATTCTCCCCTCTCGCACCCCATCCGTGAGTGCAAATTCTCCCCATAGAGAATCGCCAATCCCCAGAGGACTGTGAAACTCCAGTTGTGCCGAGGGACGGATTGAGCCAACATTGGGAGAATTACGATTGGCTAATCCCAATCCTCCCTCAACGGGAGACGCTTCGGTCACATTCAGCCGTAACTCACTCAAGCCTGGGGCCCGTCCCGCCACTAACTCCGCCCGTACCGAGGCGATGGCCGGGTCTTGTTGTAGCAGTTGTAGGGCCCGTTCCAACTTGGGTAAACTCAAAGGAGACTCCGCTGCACGACCAATCCGGCGGCGAATATAGCCTTCGGATAAGCGACTGACGCCATCTAGGCTAAGGCGATCTAAGCGTCCTTCCACCACCTGAACCTGTACCACCCCGTCGGTAACATCCTGGGGAGGAATAAAGGCCCCCGAGGTGGTGTAGCCATTAGCCACATAGAGGTCTGTAATCTCTGTGCGCAAGTTGATTAAATCTTCAAAGACCAGCGATCGCCCCTCATAGATCTCGATAATGGGGGCTAACTCCTCGGCTGAGAACACCGTATTTCCCAAAACCTGAATCTCTCGTACCTGAATCTCCCCCACCGCCTCTGAGGGGTCATCTTGATCGGCGGGAGGGCCCAGGGGTGGAAGCAAAATCTCGGGACTCGGAGGAGGGAGGCGATCAGGAAGTGGCGGTAACTCTGGGGATTGAGGAGGGGCCGGTTGAGCGATCGCCCGGCTTCCTCCCAGTCCAACGCCGATGAGTCCAGCCATTCCCACCCATCCCAGCCACAGCCAACAGAGCAATTTCATTAAGTATCGCCGAAAGGACCACTAGAACAACGTTGAAGAAATCAGGGGAAACCGGGTCAGGGTGTTTCGGGAAACCATGGTGCGATCGCGTCAGGGAAGAACGATCCGTCACGGGTTTGCTTGTTATCCAAGGCAAGGTTTAGCAAATCGGGATAATCTTATCAGAATAAGCCGATTAGTAGCGCAGGTATTCGGTCAACCCGGCTGTACAAAGGCCATCTGCCAAAAGGCTTGCTCCTGACGAGCCACGTCCTGAAAAACCGCCTCAGCTTGACGCTGAACGGTCTCTGATGCCTCGGCTAAGCTTTCGTCAGCCTGTTTTTCCAATTGTTTTACATAGTCCGTAAAACCAGGATTTCCCCACCGTTGAGCAAACTCATCATAGGGGGACACCATCGCACCCGGCAATTGCCAACCTTGATTATAGGCAAGTTCAATAGCCCATAAGGCCGTCGCCTGGACAGCATAGGGTTGCACCGACCAACTGGCCAGCACCTGACAATAGGTTTCACAGGTGGCTTGCGGGGGACTGTCTAGGCTTAAGTCCCGTTCCGCTGCTTTCTCACGAAACCAGGCTAACTCATCTCGGATCGCGTTCAAGCCTCCCAAGAGGACATCAAAATGGGAGACGGGGGCCGCCGCTAAGCCATTAGCGAGGAAGCGAGTGAACTCGGTGACAAAAATGTAATCTTGGGTCAGCCAAGTATTGAACTGATGGGGTTCGATGGTTCCGGCCTGACAGCGATCGAGAAAAGGATGACGGGTAGCGTCCCGCCAGAGGTCAGGATAGGTGTCCAGAAGTGTGGCACAGGTAAGCATGGGGAGATGGATCACGGTAAGGGTATCTC
>SMDP01000122.1 GCA_012911965.1 Geitlerinema sp. P-1104 | reverse complement strand
GCTGTGAAACGCTTCTGCGGCGAAAATACTTGGGGGGTTGCCCCCTGGGAAGATAGCTCAGTGCCAGGTTTATATTTAAAAGCACCCCAGGTAACTTAATGGTTGTCTGGGGTGCTTTTTGCATTTGAGGTGTTTAGAAAATTCCTATTGCGTATTTCTGCGGTATCCACCCCTTAAAATAAGGGGGACTCTTCCGTGCAATCGATGGGAACTTTTCAATCTCTATCAGCCAGTGATATCCTCAAACGCGGACCCGATGCCTGGAACCGTTGGCGGGAAGAACAGCCCCATGTGAAGCCGAGTTTACAAGGGGAAGATCTCGAACAGCGGTATCTACGAGAAATAAATTTTAGTTCCTGTAACTTAACTGATACCAATCTTAGCCAAGCAGACTTATGTCTGGCTAACTTAGAACTGGCCCAACTCGACCGCGCTGATTTAACAGAGGCGATTCTTTATACAACCGACTTACGCCACAGTTCTTTGAAAGAGTCGATTTTAACTCGGGCTGATTTAACGGAAGCGAGCCTCGTCAAAGCTGATTTGTCCTTGGCAGTTCTCCAGCAAGCTCAACTGAACCGAGCTGACTTAACAGATGCCTGTCTGTATACCACTAATCTGCGTCAGGCGGATTTATCAGATGTGGAGTTAATTCGGGCTGACTTGCGGGAAGTTGATCTGACGATGGCAGATTTGGGAGAAGCAGATTTACGAGATGCGAATCTGAGTTTTGCGGTTTGTTCTTTGGCCCAGTTTGTGGGTGCGACGTTATGTCATGCGAATCTCTATCGTGCCAATTTGAGTTTGGGAAATCTCTGCGTTGCCAACTTGATGAGTGCCAATTTAACGAAAGCCAGTTTTATTGGCGCAAATCTCATCGGTGCGAATCTCTATTTAGCTAATCTACGGTTGGCTAATTTAGCTCAAGCTGATTTACGAGAAGCCAGTTTACGGATTACGAATCTAACGGGAGCTAACTTAGCGGGGGCAAATCTCAGTATGGCAAATCTCACGGAAGCGACGTTAGTGCGAGCGAACCTGACCGGTGCTAATCTATCGCGGGCGAATCTGCACCAGGCTAATCTCGATGGAGCGATCTTAAAAGGCGTGACGTTACCCGATGGACGAAAACACCCCTGAAGCAGGGTGTTCTGCGTCCATGAGTGTGGCGTTTAGGATTAAGGCGTGGGAGCGGGTTGATTCAGTTTATGGGCAACAATTTCCTGTAAGGTTTGTTCAACGGAACGGGGTTGCCAACCTAAGACTCGTTTGGCTTTACTACCATCGACTCGCACACAGCGTTCATAGATATAATGAACTCGCTCTCGACTGAGGGGGGGGTTCCAACCCGTAAGCCGTCCCACGGTATCGAGTACATTGCCACTGAAGCGGACAACGGGAGGAGGGAGTTCTCGGGGAGGGGCAACGCCACCAGCATCTCCCAGGATGGCGAACATCTCACGGGTGGTTAAGTCTCCGGCGGAGAGAATGTAATGGTCTCCAGGGGGGCTTTTTTCTGCGGCTAGGATCATGCCGTCGACAAGGTCATCCACATGAACAATACCAGTGACGCGATCGCCCCCAGCCCAAACGGTTAACTTGCCCTTGAGAAAGTTCTCAATCACTGGGCCAAAATGAGGGTCATCGGGACCAAAGATCCCCGAAGGCATGATGCTAACCACAGGTAACCCCTGATCAGCGGCCCGATTGACTAATTGTTGAGCCGTATATTTGGTGCGATCGTAGGCTGAGGAAAAGTTCTTCTGAGTCCGCTGGAAGGTTTCATCAATGGTTTGTCCCTGGGTATCTCCATAAATACCGATGGTACTGCAATAGATTAATTTCGAGATGGCTGCCGTTTTGGCGGCTTCCAAGATCGTCCGCGTTCCATCAACGTTGGTTCGCTCCATCAAGGCATCATCCACCAGTCCTAATTCCACAAAGGCGGCCGTGTGGAATATCCAGTCGATATCTCCTAGATGAGAACGAATCAGCTCTAGATCAGTAATTTCACCCTCGACGAACTCAACCTCCAATCCAGATAAACGAGTTCTATTTTTGGAGTTGGGTCGAACTAGGGCTTTCACGGTATGACCCTGTTCCAAGAGTTGGCGCACAAGGTGTGATCCGGTAAATCCCGTTGCGCCGGTAACAAAGGTTTTCATAACAGTTTTGAATGCAAGATGACGTTAAATGGGGATTTGAAAGGTAATCAACACAGATGGATGGTTCTAATGCCTTATCATCGCATTATCTCTCCATCGGCTAAAGTGCCATGACGAACAACAATCGTTGTGCAGTTACTGCCCCGAGCGATCGCCCGGGGAATATTGCCATGTAGGGCCTGTTGTAACACGCTTTGACGACTCGCCCCTAGTAAAATGGCATCATAATCTTGCGCTTGGGTTTCCTCTAAAACGGCATCAACCACAGAACTTCCATAAATGGGCATGGCCCCCACGGGACAGGGGAGACGGGTTTCTAATAACTCGGCTGTACGTTTCAAGAATGTGGTTTCTTCGGTACTTTCGCGATCGCGGAAAACCTGACATAACTGCACGAAGGAGCGATCGCCCCCAGTCACCAGCGCCGATAATAACTCCAATCCCGCTAAGGCGTTCGCCCCACCCCCGAGGGGAATCAGCCAACGTTGCAACGGAAGCGTTCTTAGGTTGTCTTGCTCAACAACCTGGTCACCCCATTTCACTAAGACCATTTGACAGGGGGCTTGCCGCAGTAACGTATCTGCCACATCGCCAAAAATGCGCCCCGGGGTATGAGTTCCCCCCTTCCAACCCATTAATAAGCTGTCAATATGCCGTTCTTGAATCGTCTCCAACACCGCCGCTGACACATCATGAGCGACTCGAATCTGGGTATGGACGGGAATTTGCCATTCTCGGCTCAGACGTAAGGCCGTTTGTAAGAGGCGGCGACTGTGGGTAATGCGGACTGGGGTTTCAGAGGGGCTACGATGACGAGGAACCGGAATCACTTGTAAACACTCCACCTCATAATGATTGGCAGCGGCGATTGCTCCAGCAAACTGCAATAACAAAGGAGCCGTTTTTGGGTTAGCTAACGGCACTAACAGGCGGCCACGACCCGTTGCCGGTGCTCGGGTGATATAAACCGGATAGGAGGGTTCTAGCTTCCGATAACGACCACGACCCGTTAGCTCCCGAGCCTCAGCTTGCACAATATCACTGTGAGTAATAATCCCCACCAAACGCCGTCCATCCACCACCGGTAGACGGCTAATCTGATGGCGTTCTAGGAGATATAACGCCTGTATCAGGGTGTCCTCAGAACGGACCATGACCGGTTGAGGCATCATCAACTCAGAAATCGGCGTATCCTCCGAAGCGTGAGTCTGGGAGAGTTTCATCAAATCCGTTTCCGTAATCATCCCCACTAAGCGAGTCTGTTCCACCACCGGAAAGCCGCCATAGGGCGATCGCCGAAACATCTCCAACACCTCCCCCAGGGGTAAATGACTCTCCACCGTTTCCACCTGACGTTGCATCACATCATTGACCGCAATCTCCAACAGAGCTGACTGGTCATCGTCCGTAGAGGGTTTTTCCCAGCCTCGTAATTCCAAAAGGCGATCGTACAGCGATCCCGCCGACACTTGTTCGGCCACCACATAGGCCAGCACCGAGACAATCATCAACGGCAGCACCAAATTAAAATCTCGGGTAATCTCAAAAACAATGACGATCGCCGTAATCGGCACCTTCGCCACTGCCCCAAAAAAAGCCCCCATCCCTGCCAGAGCAAAGGTTTGCGGATCCCCAATGTTAAATAGGAGCTGACTACTCAGCCCCACCAAACTCCCCAACGCCGAGCCAAGAATCAGCGTTGGGGCAAACAATCCCCCCGACGCTCCAGAGCCATAGGCCAAAAGCGTTAAGGCAAACTGAACCACCAAAACCACGGCAATCATAACCAAACCCGCTTCACCCGTGGTCAAAAAATCTCGTAACCCCGCACTATCGCGAAACTCCAGCGGCAACAGAGAAATCATTCCCCCCGACAGTAACCCGGCTAGGGCAATCCGTCTTGGCAGGCCAATAGCGAGATAACGACGTTGCCAGGTTAAGCTCGCGACAATGCCCCGGTTAAACCAGCCACTACAGATTCCCGTTAAAATTCCTAAGAGCAACAACGAGGGAATATCGATCGGGGAAAATTTTACCGTTGATAGGTTTTGCTCCAACGTGAGATCCCAGGGGCCACCCCCCAAGATACCCGAGACCACAGCCCCAATAAACGACGCCAGAATGGCCGTGCCAAGGGTTAAACTCGACACATCCTGTAACAACTCCTCCACCACAAATAAAACCCCAGCAATGGGGGCATTAAATCCGGCCGCCAACCCAGCAGCAGCACCAGCAGCGATCGTTTGGCGACGATAACCCGGCGATGTGGGCATCCAACGACTCATCGAGGCCGCCAACGCCGCACCCATATGTACCGTGGGTCCTTGTCGCCCCAGAGACATTCCCGACCCTGAAACCAACATTGTACTCAGTAGTTTCACCACCGCTAAGCGCAAATTCAGGGAAACTGCCTTCTGTAGCCGTTGCGACGACCCTAACTGTGCTTTGACATGGGATACACCGCTTCCCGTCGCATCTGGGGAAAATCGCTGAATCAACCAGCCGGCTAAAAATCCCCCCAAGGCCCCAAACAGGGGCAATTTCAGCCCCACAGGCAAGCCAAAAGAATCTTGAACCCGCCACCCTCCGAGCCAACCAATTCCCTGACGTAGAATAACCGCCGCCAATCCTGAAACCACTCCAATGAAACAGGCTTCGATTAGGGCGAGTCGTCGCGGTTCGAGAAAATACAGATAGAGACGATGAAATCGTGATGAACCTGCCGCCCAGCTCCAATCCAAAGGTTTCATTCAATTTAGAGTCATTTTCAATGGTACAAACTACCATCTGGCATAGTGGCTCCTGTCCAGATGCCCTCTAGGAAGTTTACGGCTTCTAACGTGGCATTCCGTAAACTAGCGTGGCTAAAGTTACTGCCGAGGACATTAACCTGAGTGAGACTAGCCTTCCAAAGGTAAGCCTGTTGAAAGGTTACATCGGTTAGATTAGCACCATCGAGATTCGCTAAGTTCAAATTGGCTTCTGTTAAATCCGCTTCTGTTAAATCCGCGTCTTGCAAGTTCGCCTTCATCAAGTTGGCCGCGACCAAGTTCGCGCGCACCAGCAAGCTCGCTTCCAAATTAGCTGCTCGTAGGTTCGCGCCGGTGAGGATGGCGACCCGCAATTGACTCTCACTGAGATTCGCGGCGCAGAGATTGGCACCCGTGAGATTAGCACCACTGAGTTTGGCCTCGTGGAAGTCGACTCCATCGAGATCTAGGGCTTGTAAATCAGACCCATTCAGCCAGGCGCCACTGAGATTGACACCATTGAGATTGGCGCCGCTGAGTTTAGCACCACTGAGACGAGCGCCCTGAAGATTGGCCCAACTGAGGTTTGCATCTCGCAGGTCGGCGTTGCGGAGGTTGACCCCCGCTAGGTTCGCTCCACAGAGATTAATGCCACAAAGTTTTGCCCGGCGTAGGTTGACCCCACTTAGACTGGCACCACTGAGTCTGGCTCCCACCAAAGAAGCTCCCACCAAAGAGGCTCCCTGAAGTCTCGCTTTGGTTAAGTCAGCATGGCTGAGATCTGCTTCATCCAACTTAATGTACTTGAGGTTAGCACCACACAGAAAACTATTGGACAGATTGCCATAATCCAGATTAGCACGACTCAAATTGACGGAATTGAGATAGGAGTGAGCCAGGTTGATTTCTCTGAGTTGCAAGTGTTGTAAATCAGCACCAATTAAATTGCTATTCTGAAAATCTCGTTTTCCACTCTGGTACTCATCTAGGAGTTGTCTTGACTGAGTCATCTTGGGGATCCTCGTACTTGGGATGCGTCGGGTTGGGGATGTTGAGGTTGAAGTGAGACAATTTAGGACTAACCCCATGGGCTAAGTATAGCAGATTTTTGCTGGTTATAAACAGACGATAAACAGGGTATTAAGCTTTATAAAGCTTTGCGAACTTCGAGACCGGGATTGACTCAAAAACAGACTGAGTTTATTAAAATTATGTTGTGTTGATGAATCATCCGGGGTTATTCGCTATACTATCTGGGGGGATAACCCTGATCTCAAAGAATACGAAAGCTGGGTCTAGTCTAGCAAATTGGCTTGGATGCTAGATCCAACGCACCTTAACGAGATACCCTAGGAACGGTTTTAATTGGGAATGTGAAACACGTTATGAAAGCCGCAGATATTATGACCACTGACGTCGTGACGGTGCGTGGTACCACCACCGTTGCTGAAGCAGTGCAGTTGATGAAAGACAAAAACACCCGTGCGCTCATCGTTGAGCGTCGTGAGGACGATGATGCTTATGGCATTGTCACCGAAACGGACGTTACCTATAAGGTGGTGGCGTTTGGCCTCGATCCCAAAGCGATGCGGGTGTACGAGATTATGAGCAAGCCTTGCATTGTGGTCAATCCTGACCTATGTGTTGAGTACATTGCTCGTTTGTTCGCCAATACTGGGATTCACTTTGCCCCAGTCATTAAGGATACTCTGGTGGGGACGGTGTCAGTCTCCGACATTTTGACTAAAGGCGATTTTGTGGAGCGCCCCCGCAGCCTGCTGCTCGAAGACAAGATTCAACAGGCGATTGAAGAAGCTCGGGCCACCTGTGCCGAGAAAGGACCGCGATCGCGTGAATGTGCTTCAGCTTGGGATGTAGTCGAAGAACTGCAAGCCGAAGCGGCACACCAGAAAGCAGAGCGTCTCCATCAGACCGCCTTTGAGGAATACTGTCAGGAGAACCCCGATGCCCCTGAGGCTCGGGTCTATGATACCTAATTGATGGGACTGCCTTGGGTTGGGGGGGCGATCGCCCTTGTCCTCCTGACCCCATTTCTGCTGACTCTATGGGTGAATTACACCACCCATTCTCGTCGTTTCAGGACTCTAGGGTCAGTTCCATCTCGTCCGGTGGCCATCATTTTTGGTGCTGGAGTTTGGGAAGATGGCACGCCGAGTCCCATGTTGGCCGATCGCGTTCTGGCTGGGGTTGAGTTATATCAACAGGGGAACGTCCAACACCTGCTGATGTCTGGAGACAATCAAACCCCGGACTATAACGAAGTGGACCCCATGATCCAACTGGCCCGAGCCTCTGGAGTTCCAGAAGCTGTCATTTTGAGCGATCGCCTCGGACTGAGTACCTATGACACCTGCCGGCGGGCCCGGGATCACTATGGTATCCGCGAGGCGATCTTAGTCAGCCAACGGTATCACCTCCCCCGGGCCATCTATATCGCCCAACGTCTCGAATTGGATGTGATGGGATATGGTGTCGCTGATTGGGGGGTCTATCGCTATCGTTCCATGCTGTCTTATCAGCTGCGGGAAGTGATCGCTCTGTGTAAGGCGATCGCCCAAACGTGGCGTAATCCCTGAGTTACTAACCAAGTGAACCCAAAAATTTGCCAAGTCTCCGGATAACCCCCAACAAACCTAGGAGAAAGGAATGGTAGATGCACCCTGATGGCAAACCCCGAAACCTGCTGGAGGTTTCGGGGTTTTTTTTGCCCCCAGCTTTGGGTTAGGCCATCGTCCTGAGACGGCCCTCAGCTAACTCACGGATCAGGGTCAGATGCGATCGGATATAATCTCCGAGTTCCTCAAGATCATCTCGTCGTAAAGGTCTCTTCTCCTGTAAATCCCCCAAAAGTTGGTTAACCAGACTCGCATCATCCAAGCTCCTTAAGGTCTGAGTCTGAGTTTCTTCAACCGTTGACCAAAGCTGACGTAAGATAGTGGCGTTCATCGTCGTAATTCTCCAAATAATCAACTGACCGGATCAGGCCTTCGCACTTAGCACGGACAGCCGCAAGGTCACTCTCTAAAGCTAACCGTCCATCCCTCCGAAGGGAATTAGCTGTGCTGTGCCGAAGAGACAGACGTTGTTGTCCCCTCTTATTGCTAGACTAAACAATTCTTGCCTAAAGCAACAGAGAACGTTGCAATTAGTTTATAAACTTTTATAGACTAGCTTAAGGAAATATTAAGAATTTATAGATTTTCTAACATACGTCCGTCGAAATCGTAACTAACTATTACAAAAACCCTTCAAGACTCACCTCGAAGGCTATCTCGAAAATCGGCAACGGTTCAAAGTCTTGTGCTGCTAATTGCTTGATATGTATGAGCTAAAGGACTCTCAGCTTATCCGCTAAGGACGTCAATGGGAGCAGACCTAAGCGTCACATAACGTTAAGCCAGAGTTCTCAACACATCCATTTTTTTAACAAAAATCTACCCTAGGATGGATGACAAGACCAGGCGATTAACGTCAAACTACAGCCAATAATGAAACGCCTCAAGGGGCGTAAAAACGAAGGAGGACTAAATCACCGATGGATATTATTCGTGTAATTGCCGCCGTCATCCTGCCGCCTCTAGGAGTCTTCTTGCAAGTCGGTTTGACCGGACATTTTTGGCTCAACATTCTCTTAACCCTACTCGGCTACATTCCGGGTGTTGTGCACGCCATTTGGATTATTGCCAGACGTTAACCCGAGAGCCGTTGGGGTGAATCAGCGATCGTCCCTCACAGGGAGGCTGTACCCAATGAAATAGCAAGAATCGCTCCCGAGGTAGAGGATCTGGCCAATTACAATGAACTACACTGGAGTCAGAGACAGGAAAGCAGGGAACAAAGTCAACCCAACTGGTCACGATTCCAGGAAACTGAGGTTCTGACACTCACCCGGTCTCAGCCTGACTCTGCCTCCAACGACCATGTACAGGAATCATCTATACTATGACTGAGCAAAACCCTCAACGAGAAGAATATCAAGCGAAAGTAAAAGCGCAATTGGAAAAGATTAACGCGCAACTTGATGAACTCAAAGCCAAAGCCGCTCAGGCTGAAGCCGATGTCAAAACCGACTACCACGGTCGGATGGAAGAACTCTATGCCAAGCGAGATGCCGCCAGTGCTAAGCTAGAAGAGCTACAGAAAGCCGGATCTGATGCCTGGGAAGAAGTACAGAAAGGTTTTGAAACTGCCTGGTCAGATCTGACAGGTGCGTTTGAAAATGCGTCTAAGAAATTCGAGCAGTAGGCATCAGATTATCAGTCCTACCGACTAATTCAAACCGGGATGGGAGAATCTCCAACCCGGTTTTTCTGTAGTCCTGTATACCGATTCCCTTATTGTTTCCCCCTCTGTCTATATGGCCGGAACCTCCATCACCAAAATTGCCAAACCGAACTCTCGCCAGCGAGAAATCCTCGAAGTGGTTCTCAAACATGGCTGGGACTACATGAGGTTGCTACTGAGCAGTAATGAAGCCGAAGAACCCGAACTGCCGCCACCCACAGTTCTGCAACGAATTTTCATTGATCTCGGGCCCGTCTACGTGAAACTCGGACAACTCCTGAGTACCCGGCCTGAACTACTCCCCCCTGAATATATTGAGGCCCTGAGTTCTCTGCAAGCAGATGTCCCTCCAGTTCCCTGGACTCAAATCGAGGCACAACTCAACGGAGAATTGCAACAACCCCTCAATACAATTTTTCAAGATATCAACCAGACCCCAGTTGCGGCGGGGTCTTTGGCCCAAACCCATAAAGCTCTCCTCCTCAACGGACGGGAGGTGGCCTTAAAAATTCAGCGTCCAGGGATTGACGAAACCGTTGAGCGAGACATTGAACTGCTCACCAATATCGCTGAACTCGTCTCAGGGACAGATTTCGGTAAGTACTACGATGTCACTGGCTTAGCAGAAGAATTTAGCAACGCACTACGGGACGAATTAGATTTTACTCAGGAGGCTCACTATACGGAACGCCTCAGACGCTGTTTATCAAAGAGTTCTTGGTTTGATGTTAACCAGATTACCGTTCCTGAAATTATCTGGGACTATACGAGTCGGAAACTACTAACCATGGAATGGCTTGATGGTGTGCCTCTGTTATCGGCACAGCTAACCGGAGAGCGACATAACGGCGATCCCCAAGCCGAACGGGATGCCATTACCACCTTACTCTTCCGCTCCTTCCTTCAACAACTGTTTGTGGAAGGATTTTTCCATGCCGACCCCCATCCCGGTAATATCTTCTACTTGCGGGATGGACGGGTAGCCTTTTTGGATGTAGGGATGACGGGAACCCTAGACCCCCGAACTCAAGGACTCTTGGTTGAAACCATCTTAGCGATGATTTCCCTAGATGCTCAACGTTGCGCTCAGTTGAGCTTACAGTTAGCGCATCCAGTTCGACCGGTCGATTTCATTCAGTTGGAGAATGATTACGATCGCCTCCTACGGCGGTACTATAACCTAAGTGTGGCTCAGGTAAATTTTAGCGAGGCCTTTTACCAACTGTTGCAAGCCGCGCGACGCAATCACCTGCGTTGGCCGAGTAACATGGGACTCTACGCCAAAGCTTTGGCCAACTTGGAAGGGGTGGCCCGCACCTTTAATCCCACGGTTAACCTTCTCGATGAGATTCAGCCCCTAACAACGGATCTCATGCGCCGTCAGCTAATTGGCGATAATCCCTTACAACAATTGCTCGGAGCCACCTTAGAGTTTAAGAATCTCTCGTTGAAGTCGCCTCGTCAAGTGGATTTTCTCTTGGAACGGGTTGCGACCGAAACCTTGAAATGGAATCTCCAGGTCAGTGAACTCACTGATTTACGTCAAAGTCTCGATGAATCAGCCAACCGCTTGTCCTCGAGTATTGTGGTTGGGTCTTTGATTCTAGCGGGGGCCCTGGTGGTCTCCCGTGATCAGACTCATCGTATTCCCTGGTTGGGAAATGTCCTCTTCTGGACGGCCTGTCTGTTGGGATTATGGTTGGTGTTTAGTATTTGGCGCTCAGGGGGCAAAAAATAGACTCGACAAGACCAAAGAAAAAACCCTGGAGCGTATGAACGTTCCAGGGTTTGCCATCAGGGTGCATCTACCATTCCTTTCTCCTGGACTCTCCTAGGGGGTTCCGGACAGTTTGGCAAAGAGTTCCCAAAACTATCCCAAAAACAAATGTGAGCCTAGCGTTAGGGGCTAGGCTCAACAGGATACATCTACGGTTTTCAAATAAAGTTCTCTGAGCGGATCAGAGGCAAGAGTGACATCATTCCCAGCCCAGTCTGCGGACATCGAAGGATCTTAAACAACAATCAGACAAGGGGCTAAGCCGAGGGTTACACTGCACGGAATGCCAACCGCACAGGCGGCACAGTTATAACGAACCGAGTGCCGGGGATAACCAACCATCCCATTACCGGGAATCATTAGGCTTGAGGGTCTAGCTGCAATGCCGAGTGCGACAATCGAAGTGTGACAATCGAAATACAACTATGAAACAGCAGTGGAAACTAGAAACGAAGCAATGCTGCTCGGCACGTTTAGGTCATGGATAGACCCACGGAGGTAATGAGAAACCATTAAACAGAACTGACGAGTCACTTCCGCCGCCCTAGACGACAAGACCAAGTACGGTCAAACACAGTCAATAAGGCTATTGAAGATGACAGCTTGGGTGAACGCCACGTAACGAAAGGGGTTAAACCAAGGGTTTACAGAAACACCGTCAATCATTCTCAGAGTCCTATACATCGGGTCTTTCCAGACGTTGGGCAAGGTTTAACGCGGTCAGGAGTTCTTAGGAACCCTGTCGGTGTACCTCATTGGGTGATGCAACAGGCGGAAGATTGGACGGGTGGGACTGATTCGCTAAATGACACTGAGCGATATCCCGGAGCCGATTCGAGTCAAGTTGTTGTGTCTTGCTCTACAGTGTCTGATATTAAGTTAGCATAGCTGCCGCTTATGACAAGCATAACTTAACCTAAAGTTACATTTTGCTTTTATCTTGACTCGTCCTGGGCAATCTGCTAAATTGGAAAAGCTGAAAAAAACAGCGCGGCTTGGTAGCTCAGTTGGTTAGAGCAGGGGACTCATAAGCCCAAGGTCGTCGGTTCAAATCCGACCCGAGCCATTAAATTAAACCCACAGTTGGATTGTATCCTGACTGACCTGAACCTACCCCTATTGGCGATCGCGAACAGGGGTAGGTTCTAGCTGGGCCACGGGAATCCTCTGTCGAACATCTCAAACTCGTTATGACTATGATAGAGTTGTAACAGTTGGTAAATTTTCCCGAGTGTTTCTGGGTTGTTGGCATCAGACAGCCCATAGATAGCCAGGGAAACCGAGAGAAAACGACAGCAATAAGGAGATCTACAGATCCATGACACAAGAAGGATGTCTACGAGTTGGTCAACCCGCCCCCGATTTCACGGCGACAGCCGTCGTTGATCGCGAATTCAAGACCGTCAAACTGTCGGACTATCGCGGTAAGTATGTGGTGCTGTTCTTCTACCCCTTGGACTTCACCTTCGTCTGTCCGACGGAAATTACCGCCTTTAGCGATCGCCACGAAGAATTCAGCAAACTCAACACAGAAGTTCTCGGTGTCTCCTGTGACAGTGAGTTCTCCCACCTAGCCTGGATTCAGACCGATCGCAAATCCGGCGGTGTCGGCGACTTAAACTATCCCCTCGTCTCTGACTACAAAAAAGAAATTAGTTCCGCCTATAACGTCTTAGATCCCGATGCTGGCGTGGCCCTGCGTGGTTTGTTCCTCATCGACAAGGATGGCGTCATCCAACATTCGACCATCAACAACCTGGCATTTGGCCGCAACGTCGACGAAACCCTGCGGACCCTGCAAGCCATCCAATACGTCCAGGAACACCCCGACGAAGTCTGTCCTGCGGGTTGGACTCCTGGCGAGAAAACCATGAAACCCGATCCCGTGGCCTCGAAAGAATACTTCGCCGCCATCTAATCCACACTCGGTTTCAGTGTCATTATTAGCCCCCCGACGACTTAGTCTTGGGGGTTTTTTGCTACAGTATGGGCACTCCCCAAACATCAGCGTCCTTTCTCATTCCCTGTTCATTTTGAGATCCATTGTGCCATCATGCAGCTTTACTCCAAAGACTTTCGTGGCTTACTGAACCGCCGTTTTTTGCAAAACTTTCTCCCCATTCCCGCCACCAACCAGTCTTACTACGACGTGGCGACCCCTGATTTTGAGTTACCGGACATCAC
>SMDP01000121.1 GCA_012911965.1 Geitlerinema sp. P-1104 | reverse complement strand
CGGCTCTGGGTAACCCCTGCAAGCTTGAGCCTGGCCTCATGACCCGGAAATTCTAGCTCCGGGGTGGGCGATCGCCCAGGGGATGAACTATCGTGACAGTTGACCCTGGCTGTTGATACATTAGTTAACACTTGAGCCTTAAGACTTGAGAGTTAACAGAGCAAAAAAGCGATCGCACGCTCCCGAACCATCACACCAGTTTTGCGATCTAGATGAGGAATTCTTATGAAACGTTGGTTATCTGCAAGTCTGATCATCGGTGCCTTAGCCGTTGCGGCTCCCCCCGAGGTGACCGCGCAAGGCTTGCCCGGATTTACACTCTTCGGCGGTCCACGACGGGAAAATCAACTCAGCTTTCGCCTTGACTATGGCCGAACCGGACATCCGCGCGATCGCTATCGTCTGCGGATTCCGGCCGATAAAATGAGCTTTGCCGTCAATCAATTCTCCATTGACTACCCCGATTACTTCGATGGTCAATTTGATGTCAACCTCAACCCAGACCGAGACCCTGATCGGCAGCCCGTCCAGGTAAGAGTTCGACGCAATCGTGATTATGAAGTGATCCCCCTAGAAGATGTGATTTGGGATGAGGAGAACCACGTCATCGAAATTTATCCCCTTGAGCCGGTTGCAGCGGGGAATGATATTGAAATTGTCTTCTCTAACGTCCGGAATCCTCGCTTCGGGGGAATGTACTACTTCAACGCACGGGTGTTTAGTCCTGGGGATCTTCCCATGGCTCGCTATCTGGGAACCTGGGTCTTGAACATTAGCCCCCGCTAATCTTGATGGCGGCGGTGACATCAGTCTCTGAGGTTCCCCCGAGTCTCGGAGGCTGATGTGATGCTCGCTCGCTTCATCAGGCTAGACCACCAGAAGTGGCTACCACGTGACCCAGGATAGAGCGGGTATCGCCAGGTCAAGGGTAGACTATGGCGATATCCCAGGTTCTATTACAGCCGTTGTGTTATGTCTCTTTTATCGAACATCGCCCCCAATACATCAGCCAGTTCAATTGGGGGTATGATTGATACCCTCTATGACTACGTCGACTTCATTGAACAAGGACCCATTGCCAGTCTTCCACAATCCCTATGGGGAACCGAGGTGGCGATTATTGGCGCCGGTGCATCTGGGCTAGCCGCTGCTTACGAGTTATTGAAAATTGGGGCGCAACCCGTGGTATTTGAGGCTAGCAATCGCCTAGGAGGACGCGCCTACTCCCACAAGTTTCCCAACTCCGACATCTTTGCTGAATTCGGTGCCATGCGTTTTCCTCCTTCAGGAGGATTATTTTTTTTCTATCTCAACCAAGTTTTTGGGTTAACCGAACGCGGCCCCTTTCCTGATCCGGGTCAAGTCCCCACTCGTCTCTACTATGAAAATCGGATCATTGACTGGCCAACAGGAGAGGCAACGCCCAAGGATGCCAAATTTCGAGCCATTGGCCAAGCCTGGTCTCAATTCAGTAATGGGTTATGGCAACCTTTACAAGAGGCTTGGCAGAGGCAGGATCGTGATCGGCTGCGACAAATTTGGCAGTCCTACATCGATCACTATAAGGATTTAACCTTTTACGAAGGGGTACGACAAGGAATTCCCCATTGGACTGACGAAGAATTGAACGCATTTGGTGCCTTAGGGATCGGCTCTGGAGGCTTTGGCCCCGTCTATCCTGCCAACTTCCTAGAAATTTTTCGCCTGATCGCCAACGGTTGGGAAAATCAACAACAGTTTCTGCCCTTTGGTATCAGTACGATGATGGAGAGATTCTATCATCAATCCGTCACCCTCCCCAGCGGCAAGTCTGCCTCTCTGGCTTCCACAGAGGCAATCCGCTATCGCTCACAGGTCACGGCAATTAACTGGCATCAGGAGCAACCCCAAGTGACTTGGTGTGATAGCCAGGGAACAACCCATCATCAATGTTTCCCGGCCGTGATTGTTGCCATCCCTACTCGCGCTATGGAACGGTTGGGTCTAACCTTAGGTGGTCCTGGTATTCCGGTGGTTAATGAAGCGGTGAAAGTAGCTATTCGCAACCTCCACACGACGAACTCATCCAAACTCTTTATCCGCACTAAAACCAATTTCTGGCTCGATGATCCAACCTTTCCTCAAAATATCCAAACCGACGAATTGCCTCGGGGCGTCTATGCTTTGGACTACCCTCATCCTTACAACCCCGAGGACAACGGCGTGATCCTCATCAGCTATACCTGGGAAGATGACTCTAGTAAACTCCTCGCCCTGGATAAACAAGAGCGTTTGCAGTGTTTCCGTCAGGCGATCTCCAACGTTAGCCCTGAGTTTGCAGACCATTTACAGCCTCTACAGGGCGAAGATGATATCCTGTGTATAGACTGGGAGGTTGAGTCTGGTTATCAGGGAGCATTCAAACTCCAATATCCCGGTCAAGATGCCCATCTTCATGCTCTTTACTATCAATTCCAAACAGCATTGTCTCCAGAGAGCGATCGCGGGATTTACTTAGCCGGAGACGCCGTCTCCTGGGCCGGTGGTTGGATGGAAGGGGCATTGACGACAGGGATAAACAGTGCCTGTGCAGCAGCCTTGCGTCTTGGCGGTCAGGTGCGCCCAGGATCTCCGCTGAGCCAAAACCCTAATCTCTATCACTCTGGCGATCGCCGGGCCTAACCCTAGTCACCAGATACCTCGATTAAAATTTAATAAATTACGGACGAAACCAGGTCATTGCCGTAAATACCCTTAGTGGCTCTCAGGCTGTGCCGGTGTTGACTTAACTATGGCCATTCCTCTCATCCCAGGCTACTCCATTTCCACAATCCTTCATAACAGTTCCAAGACTCGGGTCTATCGGGCCGAGCGGGATCAAGATGGCCAAGCGGTGGTGTTGAAAGTCTTAAAGCCCGATCAAGATGGGGGACTCTATGACTGCCATCGCTATGAGCAAGAATACGAAATCCTCAAGAGCCTGAACCTAGAGGGGGTAGTCAAAGCCTATGACCTAATCTCCCATCGCCGTTTACCAATTCTCATCCTAGAAGACTATGGAGGCTTAAGCCTATCTCAGTGGTATCTCCAGCAACCAACTCACTCCTGGACAACCTGCCTACGTATCGCTGAAGAGATCGCGTTAATTGTAGCGGACGTTCACCGCTGTGGCGTTATTCATAAAGACCTCAACCCCGCCAATATTTTAATTCACCCAGAAACCGGTCAACTTAAACTCATTGACTTTGGCATTTCCAGCCGCTTTCGGCGTGAACAGCCCAACCTCACCCCACCCCAGAGCCTAGAAGGAACTCTCCCCTACTGCTCCCCAGAACAAACCGGGCGTATGAATCGCGTCCTTGACTCTCGCAGCGATCTCTACTCACTCGGGGTTCTCTTCTACGAACTCTGTACCGGAACTCTCCCCTTTGAACATCCTGATCCCCTGGAATTAGTTCATTGCCATATTGCTCAACCGCCCCCAACCCCTGAAGCTCCGGGATTCCCCCCCCTTGTGGCCCAGATTATTCTCAAACTCCTGGCCAAAAATGCCGAAGATCGCTATCAAACCGCCCGGGGGTTAGCCGAGGATTTACGGCGCTGTCGTCAAGCTTACGAGCAACACCAGTCGATTGACCCCTTTCCCCTCGGGAGTACAGACCGCTGCGATCGCCTACAAATCCCAGAAAAGCTCTATGGACGGGACTTAGAACTTCATCGATTACAACAGGCCTTTGACCACAGCCTCGGAGACCAGAGAAACCCAGATATCACCGCCGCCGCCTCACTCCTGCTGGTAACTGGGCCCTCGGGGATGGGAAAATCTCGATTGGTGCAGGAAATCTACGCCCCAATTACCGCCGCACGGGGCTATTTTGCCCGAGGTAAGTTTGACCAGCTTCAGCGAGCCATTCCCTACGCCGGACTGACTCAAGCCCTCTCAGATTTAGTAGATCATCTCCTCCTTGAAGGAGATGACCAGGTACAAATTTGGCGGGACAAACTGAAAACAGCCCTGGGTCATAACGCTCAAATTGCCGTCAAGCTTGTCCCCAATTTGGCATTCATCCTAGGGGAGGTGACCTCAGTCCCTGAACTACCCGCCAGCCAATCCCTGGAGCGCTTCAACTTCGTCATCGAAAACCTGCTACGGGTCTTTTCTCAACCCGAGCATCCCCTCATTTTGTTTCTCGATGACGTGCAATGGGCCGATGCAGATAGCTTAAAACTACTCCAGCGCGTCCTACTCAATGAACAAGGATTCGCCTTTTTGCCCATTGTCGCTTATCGCAACGATGAAGTCAGTCGAACCCATCCCTTAGCCCTTGTCCTCGACCACCTCGAACAGGCCGGGGTGGTGATCGAGCAGCTTGAGCTTCAGCCCCTCGACCTCAAGGCCGTGACTGAGCTGATCGCCGCTGCCCTTGAGCAAACCTTAGAACAGGTGAGTCCCCTTGCTCAAGTCATTGAGCGCAAGACCTCGGGAAACCCATTTTTCATTACCACGTTGCTGACAACCCTCTACGAAGATGGGATCATTCGCTTCAATGACCGTCATGATGACCGGGCAACGGTCAATCCATGGTGTTGGGATCTCGCTGAGGTGGATCAGCACCTAGCCGATAACCTGGTGGACTTAGTGATAGCTAATTTCCGTAAACTTCCACCAGAGACCCAACAGCTCTTGCAATTCGCCGCCTGCGTCGGCAACGACTTTAACCTCGATCGCCTCAGCTCCCTGACTCAAGACTCGGTAGCCGTTATCATTCAAACCCTACTCCCCGCTATTGAGGCAGGATTTGTCATCGTGGATACTCAGTCCCAGAGGGAGGGACGAGTTAACCCCTATCACTTTGCTCACGATCGCCTACAAGAAGCCGCCTATGTATCAATGGAGGCTAACCGGCGGATTAAAACGCATTGGCAAATCGGTCAAATTCTGCTGTCAGAACTCGCCTGTGGCAACTCCCAGGCCACCTATTTTGAAATTGCTGACCATCTCAACCTGGGCCTACCCCAGGTTGATGACCCCAGTGATTTCACCCAGGTCAGCCGCTGTAACATTCTCGCCGCTCGTCAAGCTCGCTCAGCAGCCGCTTATCCCGCCGCTGCCAACTACCTGGCCGTGGCCCGAGAGATGGAAGGAGACGAGCTTTGGCAACAGGACTACTCCTTCGCCCTGACCCTGTACCGTAACTCTGTCGAAGCAGAATATCTGTGCAGCCATTATGACCAGGCAGCCCAGTTAGCTCAACAGGTTCACCAGCAGGCGCAAACGGTCTTGGATCGGGTTCCGGTTTGGGAAATTGAAATTCAGTTTCATAGCGTCCAAAACCAAATGCAGCAGGCGATCGCCCTCGGTCAGGCCGCCCTAGACCATCTCGGCATCACCGTCCTAGACGAGGCGCCAGACTTAGGGGAGATCGAACAGTGGGATGCTCTGCCCCAATTAAGAGATGCAACAGCTCAGGCCGCCCTACGGATCGCTTTGGTGCTATTCAGTCCCATGTGCATCAGCAGTCCTGAACGACTGGCTCCCCTGAACTGGACTATGTTAGATCTATGCTGGCGCCATGGAAACTGTGCAGAAGGAGCCTTTGCCTATGCCTTTTGCGGCTTACTCCTGGGAACGCAAACCCTTGACATTCAACGGGGGTACGCCTTTGGAGACTTAGCTCAACGGGTCTTAGACCGCTACCCCAACCCGGCTGTGGACTGTAAGGTCTTGGAGTTGTTCCATGCCTTTATCCATCATTGGCAACGGCCCCTGAAATTTGCCCTGACGGGTTTGCGGGAGACCATCCAAATCGGCTTACAAACCGGGGATCTCGAATTTACTGGCTATGCCATCCTTCACTATGGCTCGAACCTACTGTTGAGCGGCGAACCCCTCAGCCGCGTTGAAGCAGAACAACGAGACCTGATCGCTCTGCTACGGCGATTCAACCAAACCTTTTCTCTGGCCTATGCCAGCCTCTGGACTCAAATGACCTTGAACCTCCAAGGTCACAATGCCAATCCCAGGGACTTGGCCGGGGAGTTGTTTGATGCCGCACCTCAGCAGGCTCAATGGGAGGAAGACAAGACTCACGGTGGGTTGTATAGTCTGCACCTGGTTCAGGGGATGCTCCTGTATCTGCTTCGAGGAGATGGAATGGCCGCTCTGACTGCCTTGGAACAGGCTCGACCCTATCTCAACGCCATGGCAGGCTTATTACCCGCCCTGGAACTGCCCTTCTATGAGGCTCTGGCGGCTCTGAGGGTTTATCCAGACGCATCTGAGGCGCAACAGCAACTCCTTTGGACTCGGATTCTTGAGCAACGGGATAGCCTGGAGCGTTGGGCCGAGGCCAGTCCCAGCACCTTTGCCCATAAACGAGATCTCGTAGTTGCGGAAATCGCTCGGCTCTCGGGAGATATCCTGACCGCCGAGGTGGCCTATGAACAGGCGATTGAAGGAGCTGCCCTAGGGGAGTTTCTCCATGAAGAGGCCCTGGCGTGGGAGTTGGCGGGAGACTTTTATCGGGGCCGGGGACGCACTCGCATCGCTCAGGCCTATCTACAGTCCGCTTACGACACCTATCGCCGTTGGCAAGCTACCGCTAAGCTAGCTCAACTGGAGGCCGATTATCCCTTGGATTGGTTTACCTCCCACGGCTCCAAAACCGCAACCCAGACTACAAGGCTGACCAGTAGCGGGAGTCAGAGTGGGGCGTTGGATTTGACGGCTGTGGTGAAGGCGGCCCAGGCGATCGCCCAAGAGATTGAATTGGACCGCTTGTTAGCGACCTTGATGCGAACTGTCCTGACCAGTGCTGGTGCCCAATGGGGGGCCTTAGTGTTGCCACCGGGGAAGACTCGCCCGAACTGGACGATCGCCGTTGAGGGTCGCCTATCCGATGAACAGGAGCCAGAACAGGTGCAGGTGGAGGAGCGACCCCTAACTGGGACCTTGGCAACCTCCATTGTCTATTATGTGGCCCGAACTCAGAAACCTGTGGTGTTAATGGATGCCCGCAGCGAGGGCCGGTTTGCTCAAGATCCCTATTTGCTCAGTCAGCAACCGCGATCGCTGCTCTGTTATCCCTTACGACATCAAAATGAACTGATTGGGGTGGTCTATTTGGAAAATAATCTCACGCCGGGAGCCTTTACTGTCGAACGGATTGAGTTATTGCAGTTACTGTCCGGACAGGCGGCGATCGCCCTGACCAATGCCCAGCTTTATCAGGAAATCCGCAACAGTGAACAACAACTGAAACAGTTTCTGGGGGCGATGCCGGTGGGCGTGTTTGTCGTCGATGCTCAGGGCCAACCCTATTACGCCAATCAGACTGCTGAACGTCTTTTGGGCAAGGGGATTGTTGCCAAAAGCCGTCCCGAGGATTTGGCACAGATCTATCATGCCTATCGCGCCAGTGATGGCAACCCCTATCCCTCAGAGGCATTACCCTTAATGCGGGCGCTGGGGGGAGATTGCTCGGCAATTGATGACCTGGAAGTTGATAATGGTCAGCGGCGTGTTCCCTTGGAGGTGTGGGGGACGCCTATTTTTGACGGGAAGGGTGAGGTTCTCTATGGGTTAACAGCGTTTCAGGATATCAGTGACCGTCGTCAGGCCGAGGCCGATCGCCGGGCCTTCGCCGATCATTTAAGTGCCCTGAACCAGGCCCATGCCCGCTTTGTCCCCCAGCAGTTTCTACAATTGCTCAACAAACAGAGTATCTTGGACGTGGACTTGGGCGATCGCCTGCAACGGGAGATGTCAGTTCTATTTGCCGATATTCGCAAATTCACGACTCGCAGTGAACAACTTTCCCCCAAGGAGACGTTTGCCTTTCTCAATCATTTTCTCAGCCAAATTAGCCCGGTGATTCAAGACCATCAGGGATTTATTGACAAGTATCTGGGTGATGGCATTATGGCCCTGTTCAGCGGTGGGGCCGATTCAGCGGTTCAAGGGGCGATCGCCATCTTGCAGCAATTGGCTCGCTTCAATCAGGAGAATCCGCAGATCCAACCCATTGAGTTGGGGATTGGCATTCATACGGGCCCACTGATGTTAGGAATTGTCGGTGAAACCAATCGTCTCGATGGAACGGCGATTGGAGATACGGTCAATTTGGCAGCTCGTCTGGAACAATTGACAAAAGACTATGGCGCACCGCTACTGATTAGTCAACAAACCGTTGAGGGACTTGCTCACCCTCAAGCGTACCGGCTGCGTCGGCTAGGAGCGGTAACGGTAAGGGGTAAATCTCGGAGGACGACCCTGTATGAGGTGTTTGACGGTGACTCAGAGGCCCTGCGTCAGCAAAAACAGAAGACCCTCGCCACCTTTACTCAGGCCGTCCAAGCCTACGAACAGCAGCAATGGACTGAGGCGATCGCCGGGTTCGAAGTGTGTTTAACGAGCTGTCCCGAGGACTCCGTGGCCCGACGTTACTGCGATCGCGCTCGGCTTGCCCAGCAACAAGCCTCCAAGCCTCAAAAATTGCCAATCCTTTAGCACAGCCCCAGGGATTTTGATGTAGAATGGTAAACTGCATATTTGTCAACCACACGCTTAACCCATGACTAAACGAACTTTCGGCGGAACTGTCCGCAAACGTAAACGCACCTCCGGCTTCCGCGCTCGAATGCGAATCAAAACGGGGCGGCGAGTAATCAACTCTCGTCGTCGCAAGGGACGGGCCCGCCTTTCTGTATAGGACTCCTGGTGCTACCTCAGGCTCATCGACTTCGCCATTGGAAAGACTTTCAGACGGTATATCAGCGTGGCCATCGTGCTCGGACTCGAGTACTGGGATTGCGAGCCTGTCGCCAATCCCAAGCCGGGAATGAGGGGAACAGCACTGACTCCGTTCCCCTAACTCGCTTTGGAATTAGCGTCAGCCGTAAAATCAGTAAAAAAGCCGTTGTCCGCAACCAAATTAAACGACGACTTCGGGCCGCATTACGCCAGTTACTCCCCCGAGTCCAGCCCGGTTGGGACGTGATTGTTATTGCCTATCCCGAGGCCAAAGAGTGCAATTCCCGACACTTTCTGCAAGAATTAGAGCAGTTGTTGGCAAGAGTCGAGGTACTCAATGGGCATTCGCGAGGAAGTCTTTTATGAAGGAGGTCCCCATATCGGCGACCTTATTTTCAATATCCTAATTGGCTTAACGGTCATTGGCTTACCCCTCACCGTCGGGGCGGTCATCCGTGCCCTCTGGCTGCGGTTTCGGATTACCAACCGCCGCTTATCGGTCACTGGAGGCTGGATGGGGCGCGATCGCACCGATGTCGTGTATTCAGAAATTCGCAAAATTGTTACCGTTCCCCGAGGCTTCGGACTCTGGGGCGATATGGTGTTAACCCTAGAAGGGGGCAGCCGACTTGAACTGCGAGCGGTCCCTCAGTTTCGAGAGGTGTACAATTACATTCAAGAGCATTTGTCCCCCGATGCCCAACAGGTTAGTGGCTCTCTAGGACAATAATCCTCAAACCACTTATTGAGATTGGGTCAGATTGACGATATCACAGCGCAGAAATTGGCGTAAAACGTAATGGATTTTGGTGTTGGTTTTCTCTCCAATAACGTAATGCTGCCGATCCTAGATTTATTCTATGGGATCGTGCCGAGCTACGGACTGGCAATTGTTGCCCTAACCCTGGTGATCCGATTCGCGCTTTACCCCCTCAGCGCCAAATCGATCCGCAGTATGCGTCGGATGCGAGTCGCGCAACCGGCCATGCAAAAACGGGTAAAAGAAGTTCAAGAACGATACAAAGACGATCCGGCTAAACAGCAAGAAGAAATGAGTGCTGTTTACAAAGAGTTCGGCAACCCCCTAGCGGGTTGTTTGCCGATTCTGGTCCAAATGCCGGTCCTATTCGCCCTATTTGCCACCTTACGGGGATCACCGTTTGCCGATATTGGCTACCAGGTGGATGTGGAGATTTTCCCTCGCGAGCAGATTGAGCGCATTCAACCGCAGGTGTACACCAGTGACCCCAAAAATATCTATGTTACCGATGGGGTTCACCAGCAAATTGCAGCGGTTTTACCCGCTGGAAATCGTCTGGTGGTGGGTGAAACAGTGAACCTAGAGTTTCAATCCTTAGATGGAACTCCCCTGGGACAGTTGCTGCAAGAGTACGACAACCCAGAGGTTCAACCCCAATGGCAAGTCAAAGATGGGGAGAACCGGGTTAACGTCCGAGAGGATGGAACCCTAGAAGCTCTCCAGCCGGGTAAAGTGACCTTAGAGGGCAAAATTCCGGGACTTGCGGCGGATAAAGGCTTCCTGTTTATCCAGGCTCTCGGTCGCGTTGGTGCAACTGGGGATAATGGCGAAATCCACTGGGATATTGTGGGAATGGTCCTGTTCTTTGGCTTGAGTCTCTATCTCAACCAGATTCTCTCGGGACAGGGACAAGATAGTAACGCCAACCCTCAGCAACAAACTATCAGCAAGCTGACGCCGGTAATTTTTTCGGGGATGTTCCTATTTTTCCCACTTCCGGCTGGGGTTCTGATGTACATGGTTGTGGCCAACATCTTTCAAACCCTACAAACCTTTGTTTTGTCTCGGGAACCCCTCCCGGAAAATCTGCAAAAAATTGTGGATGCTCAAGAAAAAGCGAAAGCGAAAGAGGGCGCCCGCCAGGAGTTGCCGTTTGAGCCAAAACGCAAGAAAAAAGCCGGTCAGTCTTGAGAGAACTGAGTTGGACGGTAAAACCTGTTCCGAGAACCGGGACAGGTTTTGTTACGGGTAAGTCGGCATTTTTGCTAAGATCACAGCGAACGCCGTCTACAGGAGGCTGGCTTCAACGCCACCGTGACCGTTTGGGAGGACTTGACAATGGAACCGATTTATGTTCCATCACTACTAAAAGCACCGCAAAAAACCGAGGTCATCGAGTTTAAGCAGTTTATCCCAGAATTAGAGACCTTGATGCCCGTGCGGGGAACGCTGTCAGCCAGCCATGAGGGGACTTATCTACAGATTAGCGCCACATTCGAGGCGATCGTGACCCTGACCTGCGATCGCTGCCTGCAACAATACAACCATCGCCTCAATGTCTCTCCTGAAGAAGTGATTTGGCTCGATGTCAATGCCGATCGCATCGAGGATCTGCCCCTAGAACAAGAAGTCCTCAGCGAAGAACTCACCGAGAGTCTCCATCCTGAGGGTCACTTCGACCCAGAAGGTTGGATCTATGAACAATTATGCCTGGCCCTGCCCCACCGCAAACTCTGTCGTCAAGACTGTGGCGGAATTGACATAGACCCCAAAAACCCACCCACCACTGATCGCCGCTGGGCCGCCTTGCAAGACCTCAAAGGAAAACTCCCAAGTGAGCCAACTCGTTAAAACATGAGTTTTAAAGACGAATTTGAACTCCTGCTGCGGGCCCGTTACCCGATTCTTTACATTTCTACCCTAGAAGAAGAACGGGTCGAAGCCAGTATTTACCAGTCCGCGAAAACACAGGGCAATCGTGCCGTGTATATCTGGGATTTTGTTGAAGGCTATCAGGGCAATGCCAACGATGCCGGCAGCGCAAGGCGCAACCCTTTGCAAGCCCTCGAACAGGTGGAGAAATTGCCCGCCAATGCCCCAGCCATCTTTATTTTGCGGGACTTTCATCGCTTCCTCGACGATATTTCCATCTCCCGTAAACTGCGTAATCTGGCCCGGTTGCTCAAATCTCAACCTAAAAACTTAGTGCTGTTGGCCCCAAACGTCGCCATCCCTGAAGATCTCAGTGAAGTCTTGACGGTGATGGAGTTTTCCTTACCCACCGCCGAGGAAATTCGCCAGGAAATTGAGGGACTGTTGTCCGCAACCGGTCGTCCCTTGGGCGATCGCCTCCTCGATGAGATGGTGCGATCGTGTCAGGGACTTTCCCTAGAGCGGATTCGTCGGGTTTTGGCCCGGGCCATCGCCACCCATGGGCAACTCGAACCCGAAGATGTTGACCTGATTCTCGAAGAAAAACGGCAAACCATTCGCCAAACCCAAATCCTAGAATTTTACGGGGCCACCGAAGAAATTAGCGACATTGGCGGCCTCGATAACCTCAAAGATTGGCTACTGCGACGGGGTGGGGGCTTCTCAGAAAAAGCCCGTGACTATGGCTTACCCTATCCCCGAGGCTTGTTGCTAGTGGGCATTCAGGGAACCGGCAAGTCCCTCAGTGCTAAGGCGATCGCCCATCACTGGCATCTACCCCTATTACGCTTAGACGTGGGGCGACTCTTCGCCGGCCTGGTGGGGGAATCCGAATCTCGGACTCGCCAGATGATTCAAGTCGCCGAAGCCCTCGCTCCCTGCATTCTTTGGATTGATGAAATCGATAAAGCCTTTGCCGGCTTAGGAGGAAGCGGTGACGGCGGAACCACTAGCCGCGTCTTTGGCACCTTTATTACCTGGCTGGCCGAGAAAGACTCCCCTGTCTTCGTCGTCGCCACCGCCAACAATATCCAAGTCTTACCCCCAGAAATCTTGCGTAAAGGTCGTTTCGATGAAATTTTCTTCGTCGGCCTGCCCAGTCAAGCCGAACGACGGGAAATTTTTTCCGTACATCTATCCCGATTACGACCCCATAACCTGGCCAACTACGATCTCGATCGCCTCGCCTATGAAACTCCCGACTTTTCTGGGGCTGAGATTGAACAAATGATTGTTGAAGCCATGCACATCGGCTTTAGTCAGGATCGTGACTTTACCACCCAGGATATCCTAGAGGCAGCCAGCCAAATTGTGCCCCTGGCTCGCACGGCTCAAGAGCAAATCCAATTTCTCCAAGACTGGGCCAGCTCCGGTAAAGCCCGTTTAGCATCCCGTCAAGGGAGTTTATCAAGTCGTATCCAAGGACAACTACGCGGTGAGTCGTGACATCCTCCCGACGCTGACCCTACGGGTACAGCGCGGGCTTCCCAAGATCGCTCTTGAGTATTCCTGCCCCACGCCACTTATCTAGGTCATAGACCCCCGATAGACCGACTTGACAGGCTGTTTCCGTTCCCCAGAGTCCCTGGGCTACTACGTTCTCTAGTCCACGATGCAATACCATCTCTGCTGCGGCATGGTCACGATGAGTCCGATACCCACACTCAGGACAATGATGCTCTCTGACTTCCAACCCTTTGCTCACGGTCGCAAAGCAGGATGGGCAGGTTTGACTGGTGCCGTTTGGGTTGACTTTAGCAAAGTACACGCCACGTTTCCAGCACACCCA
>SMDP01000120.1 GCA_012911965.1 Geitlerinema sp. P-1104 | reverse complement strand
TACAATAGGGAAGCAAGGCGGCTAAAGCCGCTCGTGTCGTCTTTCATCCCCGCAATAAATTGACGGGGCTTTCAGACGCCCGTATTACTTTCGTAAGTCTTTGAGGCGAGCCAGGACTTCTTGACTGTGAATCGAGGGGTTCACCTTGACAAAGCGATCGCGCAGGATGCCATCGGGGTCAATAATAAAGCTATGGCGGACGGAGCGGGAGTAAATCCAGGACCCATAGGCTTTACTGACGGCTCCCCCAACATCGGATAATAGGGGAAATCGCAGGCCTTCGGAGTCGCAGAACTCCTCATGGGACTCTACATCATCGGCACTAATACCTAAAATTTGGGTGTTGAGATCTAGGTATTTGGGCAAATCCTCTTGAAAGCGTCGCGCTTCGAGGGTACAACCGGGGGTAAAATCGGCGGGGTAGAAGTAGACGACTAGCCATTGTCCCCGATAGTCGGAGAGAGAAATCTCCCCATCACCACTATTACTGGGGAGTGTAAAGTCTGGAGCGACTTGATTCAGTGGGGGTAAGGTTCCCCCCATGGCCCATGCGGTTGAGGGGGAGGCCAGGAGACCAGTCATCGCGGTTAGTCCCAGCAAAACGACGGTCAACAGACGAGATATTAGGAAGGAGCGACGGGTCATCATGCCAAATATATGCTAATGAGGAAAAATTCTGCTCTCCAGTGTAACTGAGTTGCCCCACCCATCACCCAACGCCCGGGCGACCACAAGGGTACGCCCCTACCTGGTTTATGTTCCCTGTTCCCTGTTCCCTGTTCCCTGTTCCCTGTTCCCTATGACCTCAACACACCTGTTTCTTGCCAATGCTGACGCTACCCACCGCTTGGGTGAAAAACTCGGCCAGGGATTACCCGCCGGGACTACGTTACTGCTGCAAGGGGAGTTAGGGGCCGGTAAAACGACGCTGGTGCAGGGCATTGGTGCGGGGTTAGGGATTGGCGATCGCATTGTCAGCCCTACGTTTACGCTCATTAATGAGTATGATGACGGTCGCATTCCCCTCTATCATCTGGACCTCTATCGTGTAGAGTCCTCGGAGGTGTGGGGGTTACAGCCTCAGTTGTACTGGGAAGGCTTGGAAGTAGAGCCTGGAGTGATGGTGATTGAATGGGCGGAACGGTTGCCGGAGTTGCCCCCATCCTATCTGAAACTAGAGTTGCTCTATGAGGGGGAGGGACGGCAGGTGACGGTGACGGGAACCTCGGCATTAATGAGACTTTGGAGTCAGTTGGCTTCATAAAGCTGCTCAAAATAGGCTTTGAGTTCTAGGGGAACGGCAGTCAGTCGGATGGCAAAACAGTTGGGGGAGACGGTATCATCTTTGATGACTTTGCCGTAAAACTCTTCGGTGCGGTTGCTGAAGGCTTCAGGTAAATCAATAATAAATCTCAGATTCATCAATAGGTCTGCCCCATGGGTTGAACTTAGATGAGCGCCGTGGGGCGAGAGTTTAATCAGTTGAGCGGGATAGTGGCGATCGCTCAATTGTTTGCCATGTAAGGGGGTGAAGGATACGGGAAGGGCGGGGTTCAGGTCATGGAGAGGCAGTTGATCGCGGGATAATGTGAGGTTATGTTTGCCGCTAATGCCGACGACGGAATAAATGGAGATGGGTTGCGTGACCCCTTTGGGACAGACTTTATCTTCAGCGTCGAAATCAATCACGCTGTCGACGTCCTTGAGGGTGGATTCGGTAATGAGAATCTGACCGCCGACGGTATAGGATTCGATGCGATAGGTTAAATTGACTTGAGAGCCGACAATGCCATATTTGGTGCGTTTTAGGGAGCCAATGTTACCGACAACGACCTCGCCAGTATTGATGCCAATCCCCATTTCTAGGTTGGGCAGGTCTAACTCGGTCATTTTTTGGTTGACTTGGGTCATGGCTTGCTGCATGGCGATGGCACAGGCGACGGCTCGCTCGGCATCATCACCGCGTTGGGTGGGAGCGCCAAACAGAACTAGAATCCCATCTCCCATGAACTCATCAATGGTTCCCTGATAGCTGGTAATGGCATCGGCCATGGCTTCGAGATAAATGTTGAGGATTGAGACGACATCCTCGGGGGGGAGTCGTTCGGAGATGCTGGTGAACCCTCGTAAGTCGGAGGTGAGAATGGTGATTCGACGCCGTTCTCCTCCTAACTTTAGACCGTCGGGGGTTTCTAGGAGGTTGGCCACTACTTCATCGGTCAGGTAGCGGCTAAAGGTGTGGCGAATATCGACGGCTGAGCGGGCTACGTAGGCGACGACACTGAGGGCGGCTAAACTTTGAGCCAGGAGAGAGGGCAGTAGGGGAATCCACCATCCTTGTAAAAAGGCCCAATAGGCGATGCCAATGATGATGGTTCCCGAGAGGATTTGCCCGAGTAGGCGCATGGCGCGATCGCTATAGCGCCAAATCCAGGCTAAACTGGCGCCAGAGACGGCGGCTAGGAAGATCCAGACCCATTCTAGGGGCTTGGGAAGGGTGAGAATTTGCGATCGCCCGTCGAGGGTGGCACTGAGAATATGGCTGACGACGTTGGCGTGAACTTCAACCCCTGAGGTTCTCTGGATCCCTTCGGCTTGAATACTAAAGGGGGTATCAAAAAAATCTTTGAGGCTTTCGGCGGTATGGCCAATCAGTACGGTGCGATCGCGAAAGATCTCTAAGGGGACTTGTCGCTCTAAAATATCTTGCAGGTCAATGGCTTCAAAGGTTTTACCGTTGTTGCGATAGTTGATAAAAATTTGGTAACCGCGATCATCAAAGGCTCCATAGCCGCCATCGCCACTAGATAGGGGGACGAAGATGGTGTCTCCAAGTTGCACCCATTGACGGTCATCTTCGGTGACTTGGGGGGAAATTCCATAGGGTTCGAGATGCAGCATGGCCAGACGTAAGCCAATACTGAGGACAATCTCTTCGGATTGAGGATCGGTGAGATAGAGAAAGGCTCGTCGCAGGCGACCATCTTTATCTCGCGGTAAGTCGTTGGCACCGATACGCCCTAATTCATATAAAACGGGCGGTGGGGCGACACGATCAACGCCGCCGGTGATTTTGGCGATGCCGATGAGGTTCTCGATCTCTCGGTAGAGCTGGTTTAGCTGAGCATAACCGGGTTCTAGGGGAGGGGTTTGAGTCAGTAACTCCGGTTGCTGCTGAAACTGCCGGACAATCTCGGCGTAAGCTGGCGGGACGGGTAAATCCCGATAGATATCTAGGCCAATGGCCCGAGGTTGGCCAGCGGCGATGTAGTCTAAGGCTTCTGCAAGCAGTTGGTCGTTGATGGGATGACCGTACCGTTGCAAATCATTTTCGGAAATTCCGACCACTAACACCCGTTCGTCGGGATCTTCCCAGGGACGTAGACGAAAAAATACATCCAAGGCCGCGAGTTCTAAGCCTTGGAGGAGTCCTGTTGCTCGTACTAGAAAAACCATTGCGGTGGCGGTGGGGGCGATCGCCCAAATGCCTCGCCACCGCCAAACCTGTCGTCGAAGTTTATCCCACATGAGGTTGTAGTTGGGGAACAACATTCGATGCACCTAGGATGGACTGTTGCTCGCTACTTGTTCGCGGTTAGGGATTTAGTCTCCGGCTCTTATTTCGGGCCCTCCCATATCCGAGGTTCAGTCTTCTGACCTGGGGGCATCCCGCAAGATGGGGAAGAACTGAATGTTAGCTTGGTCGGGACAGTCTTGCCCAATTGCGCTGATTACCTCGACGTCGGTATCGGGGGGAATAATCCCAAACCCCGCTAGGATGTAAGACCAAGCCTCGAAATGGCTCGTCATTTGGTGCAGATAGTCAAACCAAATGCCCTGGGTTCCATAGAGATAGGCCGGTTCTTCAACATTCTGGCTTTGGCTTAAATGTTGGGCGACTTCCACGTCTGGCTCCACTCGCTCAATCCAACCCTGGTAAATCATGAGGCTGGTGGGATCTTGCATGGCCAGGGGATTACACTGGACTTCTAAAAACCAACGGTAAGATTCGCCTGTGACTAATCCCGGTTCATTGGCGGGGGCGGAAAAGCTTAAAATATGGTCCCGTTCGCTCAGGGTCGGGGGGAGGCTAATGGTTGCTCGATGCACCTCTTCTATCTCTCCGTTGTGGTTGTCTCGTTCGATGATGATTTCGGCGCTTTCTAAGCCTGCTTGAGCATTGCCCATGTACCAATAGAAGTTGGGATGCTCTTGATAGGTTAGGCCAAAGTGAACGTTGCGATTGTCAACGGGCATTAGGGGCACAACCTCCATGCAATCAGGCTGTCGAGTCGCCCCCCCATCGGCGGATTCTGGCGCGCCGCGATCGGGGGGGGAGAACTCAAGTGTGCGTCCCCCGGAACGGATGGGGGTTCCTCGGTTGGGGCTGGAAAATTGAGCGTTCACGGGACGCTGATGGCTGCTAAGAAGTCCAAGCCACAGGCCCAGACTGAGGAGGGTTAGGGATGAAATACGATTGCAAACCATGGTGCTAAAGAGGCAAAAAAGAGTGGAACCTTAGCTCGCCCTCGACGAAAATAGATGGTGTAAGCGACGGATATAACAGGAGTGAGCTTAGTTAGAGTCTAGCGTGCTAGAGCCTTAGCTAGACAAAATAAGATATGAATCTTGCCAAAATCATAAACTCGTAAACGCGATCGCTTCGTTGGACAGGTGACAATCTACTGTCTATGGTTTCAGGTTAGCGATCGCCGGGCCTGGAGACGTGCAAAAGCCGAATCTGTTGCTCAAAGCCGCCTCGTTCTTGATACCGCTGCTGTTGTCGTTGGTTGAGGCTCTCAGGGGAGATTTGATAGCTGGTTAAGAGAGCGTCGATGACTTCTCTGAGATCCGCCAGTTCGCTGAGGAGATGGTCGTCGTCAGCCTGGGCGGCTTCTTGGGCTTCTTCGATGAGTTTGTCTCGCAGGGTCTGTCGGTAGTCGTCCTGATTGAGATATTCAATTTGATACTGTTTTCCTGAGTTTTCTATGATTTCGGGGATGCGATCGCGCACCAGTTTCTGGGGATATTTTTGAGGGTTATCCATGAATAATAAAGTATGATAAACTGCCAATTCCCAATCCTAATAGGGCGGTTATTAAAATCAAAAATAGGGCTTGCATATCGGTTAACCCCATAATTGTGGCATCGAGGCGATAGAGTAAGCCGGCGGAGAGTAACAGGACGATATGGGAAAAGACGGAGATTTCTGTTAGTAAAATGACGGCAACAAAGGCGGCGATCATCGCTGTAACAAAGCCCCGTAAACTGGAGTTGAACCAGCGGGTACAAATGTTACGAATAACGGACCAGGGGGAGGCCAGGGCTTCGGCTAAGCCAAGGGTCATCAGGAGAATAAATAGCCACAGACGCCAGGAGGCTTGCTGATCTTGTAGCAGCCAACCGAGGTTGATGTAGACTAGCCCGAAGATACTAAATGAAAGCCAAGAGCGGGTTTTGACCGTGGAGAGGAGATGTAAGGGGCCCATCCTTTTTTGGGAGTATGGTGGCGCAGGAGTGCTTAGAGGTTGGTGGAAATGGCTTGCACGGGACAGGTGGCGATGCACTGTTCACAGACGATACAGCGCGATCGCGTAAAATGCAGTTCAAAGCTTTCTGGATGCAGGGATAGGGCTTGGGTGGGACAAACACCGGTACAGAGGCCGCAGTCGACGCAGGCGGTTTCGTCAATTTCGATTTCACCGCTGGCGACGGATACGGAAATCTGCTGGCCGCGCATCCAGTCGATGGCTTCGTGGATTTCGTCGATGTCTCCTAACAGTTCTAGCACCAGTTTGCCGATTTGGTTGGGGGCGACTTGGGCGCGGATGATGTTGGAGGCGATGTTAAAGTCTTTGGCTAAGCGGTAGGTGACGGGCATTTGCACCGATTGGCGGGGGAAGGTGAGGGTGACACGCTTTTTCATGGTAACTAGGTATGGCAACTAGGTTCTGAAGGGCGATCGCTCGGATGGGGCTTTAAACTAAAGATAGTTTTCTTATAACGCTTTGGAAAGAACTCATGGGTGAGAAACCATTAGACACAACCCTCAAGGCCTCAGAGGTAAATTTGGCGGCGCGAATCCGTAACTTGATTGTGGTTACGGTGGCGGCGGTTCTGAGTGTTTTAATTGTTTTGGCGCTCCAGACTCAGGGGACAGCGGCCTCTCTGTCTAGCTTAGCGAATGCTTCGGTTCCGTTGGAGGAGGCTCTGGCGAATGGTCAACCCAGTTTTGTGGAGTTTTATGCGGATTGGTGTACCAGTTGCCAGGCGATGGCGGGGGATATGGCGGCGTTACGGGAGGAGTATGGCGATCGCGTCAATTTTGTGATGCTTAATGTTGATAATAGTAAGTGGCTCCCGGAAATGGGGCGCTATGAGGTGGATGGGATTCCTCATTTTGTCTTTTTTAATCCTCAAGGGGAGGCCATTGGCCAGGCGATTGGTGAACAACCTCGGACGATTGTAGCGGCGAATCTTGAGGCCCTGTTGGCGGGACGGCCGCTTCCCTATAATCGTCAGGCGGGTCGAATCTCTGATGTTACCTCTGGCCCAGTTCCGGGAGCGCAAGGGGATGATCCCCGTCGTCATGGGGCCCAGGTTCAGGATTAATCGGACGTCGGAGCTTTGGGCCGGAATTGCTCGCCGATGATTTGGGCGAGGGTGTCTCGGGGCAGGAGACGGGGGAGACTGGTAATCAGATGGTTGGCCCACCCCCCGACGACGGCACTACCACGATCGCGTTTCATGGCGTTGAGGGCTTCGCTGACGACAGCCTCAACGGGGGCGAGTCCTGGGGAGGGGCTGGCGGCGTCGGTTTTGGGGAATCCCGCGACGTCGTTGAATCCGGTGGCGGTGGGACCGGGACAGATGGCCATGACCTTGATGCCCATGTCTTTGTTTTCAGCCCAGAGGGCTTCGCTAAAGCTGAGGACAAAGGCTTTTGTGGCGGCGTATAGGGCCAGATAGGGAATGGGTTGGAAGCCTCCAATGGAGCCGATGTTGAGGATGGTCCCCGATTGGCGCGATCGCATGGGTTGGAGAAATTGATAGGTTAAGTCGGTCAGGGCGGTGATGTTGAGTTGTACCATGGCCAGGAGTTTACTGCGATCGCTCTCGGCAAAGTCTCCATAGTCGCCGAATCCGGCATTGTTGATTAATAGGTCAATCTGGAGTTGGCGATCGCTTGTCTGTTGATATAACTGGGTTGGGGCGTTGGCTTGGGTTAAATCCAGGGGAATCACGTCTACTTCAATTCCCTGATCCTGGCGCAGTGTGGCGGCGAGATGGTCTAGGGGATCCTGCGATCGCGCTGTCAGGACTAAGTCATACCCTTGGGGGGCAAGTTGGCGGGCAAACTCGGCACCAATTCCTGAGGAAGCACCGGTAATTAAGGCTCTGGGCATGGGTTGACGACGGTTAGGTAGACGGTTAGACGGGGTTAGGCGGTTCGGGCCAGTTTACGGGCTTTCAGGGCCTCTAGTTGCTCTCGCAGGAGGGCTAAGGCGTCGGGGCGATCGGCTTCGGCATAGTCTTGACTGGCTTTGATAAGATTCTCCACGGCTTTGTCGTCTTGCCGGAGATTGGCAAAGGCCAGTCCTCGGTTGTGATAGGCTTCTGGGTGCTTGGGGTGCGATCGCAACTCGTTTTCAAAGGCGGCGATGGCGGCGGCATATTGGCCCTGTTTGAAGGCGTCGCAGCCTGCCTGAAATGCCGCAGTGTCAGTCGTTTGAGAGGGAACTGGCTCTGGAAACAAGATAGCCTGACTGCCACTCCCGACATAAGCCCAGACCATTACCCCCATTCCGGCGAGGGCGATCGCCAGCAGCAGGAAAAAACCGAAAAATTGCTGAATTTCCACGTTACCCCCTTGATTCCTTAACACATCTTAACAAAAAATCAGCAGCAAAAAACGGGTTAACCTGTCAACGTCAGGTTAACCCGCAAGATTGGGAACGCGCAACGATTTTACTTTTGAACCATCAGTTTGACGTTCGCGTTTTGCAGACCCGGACGGCGGACTTCAGCCAGAGTCTTGTTGACCGCGTACTTCTGATTGATGGAGTTGATCAGTTCCGTCTGATTGTGTTTCTTGGCAACACCCCAGAGGTCAGCGATCAGGTCGAAGGAGCCGTCGCCATTGCGAGACCAGCCCAAATCGTATTCGCCTTCAAGAACCGCCACCAGGTCGGCGCGAACACGTTGACCGTTGTAACCGCGCACATCAGCTTCGGTTTTGACATTGATACCGAGATCACGCAAAGAAGATTTTAAAACTTCTGCATCGGTGATTTTGGTGCGCAGGGTGCTAAAGTGAGACATGAAAGTTTCCTCCGTATGGAACTTGGTTTAGAACAACGTGGTTGGTTTAGGTAAATGACACTTGCGTGTCGTCTGAACAGCTAACCGGTTGGGCTAGCCTCTCCCCCCCGAAGGGTGAGTTCGGGGGGAAAGCTTTGTGACTACGACTCCATGCGCTGATAGTCAGCCATGGCAGCCGCAGCTGGACGCGCCCGCTGTCTTGCCCAATCTCGTAGCGCGGTGACCTGTTCGGTCATGGTTTTGGACAGCGGTAGCGTGGATTTTACGGCGGCGATAATGTCGAGCTGGGTGAACTCGCGATCCTGGGCAAAGGCCTCATACATCGCGGCGATCGTGGCTTGCTCGATTTCTGCCCCCGAAAATCCTTCCGAAACTTTCGCGAGTTGATCCAAGTCAAAGCGGCTGATATCGGTGCGTCGCTTCAACAGATGGATGCGGTAAATTTCTTGACGCTCTTCCTTGGTGGGTAAGTCCACAAAGAAGATTTCATCGAAACGCCCTTTGCGGAGAAATTCTCCAGGGAGGCGTTCTACTCGGTTCGCCGTGGCCATCACGAATACCGGAGAGGTTTTCTCCTGCATCCAGGTTAGGAAGGAGCCAAAGATACGGCTAGAGGTTCCTCCGTCCGAATCCCCGGAACCGGCTCCCCCGGCGAAGGCTTTATCCAATTCATCGATGAAGAGGATAGCTGGGGAGATGGACTCGGCGGTTTTGAGGGCGTTGCGCAGATTCGCTTCTGAACGCCCCACCATGGAGCCGTCATACACCCGACCGAGGTCTAAACGCAGCAGGGGTAATCCCCAGAGGCGGGCCGTGGTCTTGGCAATCATCGATTTGCCACAACCCGGAACCCCGAGAATCAACATTCCTTTGGGTTGGGGTAAGCCGTATTCCCGCGCTTTCTCGGTGAAGGCATCGGAGCGTTGGAAGAGCCAGCGTTTTAACTCTTCGAGTCCCCCGACGGAGTCAATGGTTTCATCCTCGTCAATGTATTCCAAGATGCCATTGCGGCGGATGAGTTGCTTCTTCTCCGACAGGACAATGTCAACTTCCCCTTCCGTCAACCGGTTGGCGGTGACTTGGGCTTTACGATAGACCTTTTCGGCTTCGTCTTTGGTGAGTCCCAAGGCTGCTTTGAGTAGCTTCTCACGAGCCTCCGTGCTGATTCGCTTACTGCGCGAGTCCGCTAGCTGCCGCGAGAGAACTCGGTTGAGTTCGTTTAGATCAGGAAGTGGGAAGTCGAGAACGACCACTTCTTTCTCTAATTCGATCGGCACGCTTTGGACCGGAGACATGAGAATGATGGTTTTATCCGTGCCTCGGAAATAGGCGATCGCATCCCGAATTGCTCGGGTAACATTGGGATTTTCCAGGAAGGGATGCAAATCTTTAAAGATATAAATCCCTGGCTCTTTGTGACGGATTACCCAATCCAATGCTGCCTCTGGAGACAGGGTATTGTGAGGGTTGGCCCCACCGGATTGACTATAATCAATCAACCCTTTGGTCGATGTCCAGGTAAAGACCCGACGTTGCGGTTTAACCGACTGTGCAATCACCTCGATCGCCTGCTCAGAGCGTTCCTCCTCAAAGGTCACAAGGTATATTAAAGGGTATTGAGCCTGGATTAGAATGTTTAGCTCTTCTTTCATAACCATCGACCGGAGTGAACGGAGCAAATAAAGATCAAGGGCGTCAAGGTGAACTCCTGACGGTGAAACTTAGAGAGTTTAGCAGGTGACTAAGTCTTCTTCAGACTCAGAGGACTGCTCAAGGCCGGCGTTGACTTGTTCAACTAAATCGCCTTCGATCGCTTCAGAACTTTGTCCGACAGCGACTAACTCTCCCTCTCGGATAACTGCCTGCGTCTCGCAACTGGGACAGCTATACACCTGATGAGCGTGGCCGGAAACAGCGTCAAGGCTGTCAACCACTTCAGGGTGTTCGAGAAAAAATACGAGTGCCTTTTGAGCTAGGGCTGACATGGGTTCCCCGTCAACCGCTGCTCGAATTTTGAGTTTGCGGTGCAGTTCTGACGATAGATATAAGGTTACTTTCTGTTTGTCTTGCATGTGATTTCGGGTTGTTCGACCCAGGTATGTTCAACACTCTAAAGACTTTTTCCGAGACTGTCAAGACAGATTGCTGTTTTGACGGCAAAACTGTAACATTCCGTTACAAAGTTGCCGGGGTCATGGGACTGGCTCTGGGGGCGAATTCCTTACAGTGAGGGAGGATTGAGGGCGATCGCCCGGAGAGGCCTTGACGGCGATTTTGGCGTACTCTGGGTAAGATAGCACCGTTAACAACAGACCGTTAACGGGTTGACCTGTAGCTGATATCTATGATGTATTGCCAACTTCCGTTCGCCTTTTTAACTCCCGCCGACTTTTTACAAGCCACCCTCTGGTCTTTGGGAACGACGGCCGTCTTTGCCGTGTTAGCGGTGCTGGCGTTTCTCTTGCAATGGGGGGTTCGCTACCGATTCGTAGGAATCACCGGCTTTATGGCTGTTTTAACGGTGGGGCTGTTCTCCCTGAGTCTGTTTCCCATTACCACCACCCTGGTTCCGGGGTCTGTTCCCTATAATGTCGTGTATGACAATGGGGCTGGACAGGTGGTGATTAAACTGCCTAATGACATCGATGAGAGTCAACTTGAGGCCACCCTCCGCCAAGCCGCCATTAACCAGTTTTCTCCTGGACGTTTGGGGCAAAATCTCATGATTCGTGGACGAGTGCTATTGCATCCTGAAGAAGATGTCACGGAACCCCTCTTTATTGGACAAGTAACGCGATCGCAGTCTGATGGGGATGAAAACGACTTTAATATTGAGATTAACCGTGAGGCTCTAGCTCGCCTTTAACAGAACACTACCAACTTAAAAACGGATTAATCTCAACCCCGAATAACCGGCCGTCTCCGCTTGGCTGGCCGGTCTGAGGGTCTCCAGACGCTTAGCGTCGAGCCACTCAGTCATCTGATAGGAGCGATGACTGAAGTCCCGTATATTTCCGAACAAAAACATCAAGTGACAGACCCTGAAAGCCGTAAATTCACGGTGATTGACGTAGCTCGGTTATCCAAGCTATACCTGATAAGAATACGTAAATTCATCGGTTCATTACCCCCTGACCTAGAAAAGTCTTGAATCCCTAATTTTCACAATAACTTTACGGAAATAACATCGAATCTTAGTTATTGATGAGACAAATCTCTAAAAAAAAGGCTAGTATTTAACTAGGGAGTAGAGAGAAGCCCGGTCGACCGTCCTCTTAGTGAGTTCCCCATCGGCTGTTGAGTCTCCCTCACCCAACGGGAATCGAGCAAAATTCGTCTTAAAATCTGAGGTTAACCTGTGATGAGAGCTAAACAAATTCCTTTAATCTTACTGGGGACTCTGGCATGGTGCGGTCTGTTGGTCGCTTCAGCCCAAGCTGATGAAAGTGGAGGTAGTGGGGGGACTGGGGTATTACCCGAAACTGAACCGGCCCCCGAACCCGAACCGGCCCCCGAACCCGAGCCTGAACCGGCCCCCGAACCTGAACCTGAACCCGAACCGGCCCCCGAACCTGAGCCTGAACCGGCCCCCGAACCTGAACCTGAACCTGAACCTGAACCTGAACGCGAACCAATCAGCGAACCCATCATCGTTCCTCCCCCTTCTACTGATGACGGTTCCACTTCAGTTCCTGAACCGACATCAGTCTTAGCCTTGCTGGCCCTTGGGGGGATAGCAGCTAGTCTTCGGAAATCTCGTAAGCGGTAAGGTTGCAGCCAACTGTCCAACGACTCTATTCACTTCTATTCGCCTTGAGTCTTCTGGCCCTGAATCCCTGGGGTGAGACTCGGGGCGAAATTTGGACTGTGCCGAAAATTGGGGTGTTAATCGCCCTATACGGACTTAATCTAGTTTTATTGTGGCGAAAACCACTTCGATTTGACTCTCAGCAATGGCTGAGTTTCATGTTTTGGGGGTTTTGGTTGGCCTTTGGGGCGATCGCCGTCTTAGAGAGTCCTGTCCCGAGACGCGCGTTCTGGGGACAAGATGAAATGGGAGATGGCTGGTTTTACTGGGGGGTCTTGGCCAACTTGACCCTCAGTAACACGGCCCTGCTGCGACAGTATCCCCATCTGCTGCGATCGCAAATCAAAGGTTTACTCCTAGGGGGAGTGGTGTTGGTGTTGGCCATGATTCCCCAACTCATCGATTGGCGCATTGACTATACCCAGACCATGGGAGAACTGTTGCGACCGGGGATTTTACGCAGCACCATTTTTGCAGATCACCAACCCATCGGCACCTATTCCCATCGCGGTCACGTCGCCTTTGTCCTCAGTTTTCTCTGTATCTTGCTGTTGCTGCTGCGGCGATGGCGCTGGCTGTCTCGACGAAATACCTTTTTAGGGCTGGTCTTGTTTGGGGGGATGCTATGGATGTTGCGAACCCGAGTTGGCATTTTAGTCTTTGTGGTTGGGGTTCTCTATTTGCTAGGTCGGCGTTATAAGCGGACGATGATTGTCCTCTGTCTGCTGGGGGGCCTCCTCATGGGACTGATTACCTTCAGCCGTCCCATTGAAGGTTTACCCCTAATTAAACAAATCACCTCGGATCGGGTCTATCTCTGGCACTTGGGGCGATCGGGCATCCGACAGCGTCCCCTCTGGGGTTGGGGGTTTAATGGCTTTGGCGTCGCCTACGCGCACCTGGTGGAGAAGCATTCCGATAACAGCCGACGCATTGAGGTGATTCATGATGTCTACTATGAAGCCATCACCCCAGAGGGACAGGTTGAATTTGAACTGCTGATTTCCAACAAAGCCCATAATCTGATTCTCGATACCTGGATTTCTACGGGGTTCTTCGGCTTAATCAGCTATTTGAGTCTGTTGGGGTTTTATACCTATCAGGCCTATCAGTCTCGATTACAACGCTTGGAGGTTCTTGTCATTATTTATGTCACCTTCACCTTCACCTGGTTTGAGGCGGCCCAATTTAGCCATCTCCTCTGGTGGGGACTCAGCTTAACCGCTAGGAGCCCCGCACTGTACCCGAAGGGTCAGTGTCGGGAGGAATAGCGGGGGCGTCAATGGGGCATTGAAACCCATTGACGCCCAGACTTCTAATG
>SMDP01000012.1:36495-37765 GCA_012911965.1 Geitlerinema sp. P-1104 | reverse complement strand
TATCCATCAAATCAAGTTGATATCCGAGTTCACCGGAAGCTTGCCCAAGCCGCTTCAAAAAAGGCCAGTTCACAGTCCATCGCGTAGCGGTAGGTTTGCCGCAGTTGGGGGCCATCGCCTCCTTGGTGATCAACCACCTCTTCGAGCTGTCTTGCCAATGGCTCAAACTCGTCGCTACCATAGGTACAGATCCAATCAGCATATTGGTGATCAGGGATGCCATCTTTTGCCAATTCTCGTCCCAGGAATAGATAGAGCCGCATACAGGGGGACATAGCCGCTGCAATCGTTGCCACATCAGCCTGCCAGGCTGTAGCCAACAGGAAGTCCGTATAACGCCGTGTGGAGGCCCCAGCTTCCACTGTTGTAATATCAACGTCCCAGTCTTGGCTATAACTGCGATGTAGATAAAGTTCCTCGATCACCCCTTGCGTTAAGCGGTGAAACACTTGAAACGTTTCCCAATCGGCACATTTCGCGGCCGCTACACTATAGGCCCGAGCAAAGGCCTGTAGGAAAAAGGCATCCTGTCCCACATAATACCCAAACCGCTGACGGGGTAAATCACCCCGAGCGATTCCTTGCACAAATGGATGCTGGAGGCAAGCTTGAGCTAAGTCCTGATTTGCCTGCCATAAAATTGAAGATAGGGTCATCTTACTAGGGTACGATCTCGAATCCCATTTTACCGTGTTACCCTAACATCCCACCCAGTCCCAGTCATCATTAAATCTTAATCATCATGATTATCTGTAATGCCCTCGATGTTCGTCGGCTGGCTGAAGCGGAAGAGGCCCGCTTCATCGTAACTGTTAATAACATCCTCGCCAGTGTCATTGATCGCCGTAGCCTCTCCCGGGAATTTCCCTGGGCCGTGCAGCTTTGGGGAGAAGAGTTTCCCCCGTTAGACTACCGCCGCGATCGCTGTTTAGTCTCCTGTAGCCAAACCCTAAACAACGGACTGGCTTACGCCTACGCCAATGCCGCTATTGACGCCTATCAACGCTTCTTAGACGAATTTGGAGACGTCGCCATTCCCGAAGTCTTTAACTTTATCATTAGGTTGGGTCGCCATAGTGAGTACTATACCGATCAGATGCGATCGCGCTATTCAATTCCCTCCGAAGTGCCTCCCCTCGAAGTCCGGCGATCGCTCATTCGAGCCTATGAACAGGGAGAAATTTGGCAAGACAAAGCCTCCCCATTCAGCGAAGAAAATCCCTGGACTGTTAAACTCTTAAATCACCAGGAACATCTCAGCCATAAAGTG
>SMDP01000012.1:27751-36103 GCA_012911965.1 Geitlerinema sp. P-1104 | reverse complement strand
AAATTAGCCAAAAAGGTTCGCATCACCGCTTCCCCATTCAGTCCACGAAAGACCATACTAAACGCAGTTGAGCCAATCAAAATCAGCACCACCATACTGGTAATTTTCAAGGTGGCATCACAAACTTGTCGCAGTCCCGTCCAAGTTAGGCGTTGATTAGCCAAAGCCAATAGAATCGCCCCAATTCCTCCCAATGCCCCCGCTTCCGTCGGTGTCGCAAAACCAAAAAAGATACTCCCCAAGACCACAACAATCAGAAACAAGGGAGGAATCATCGCCCCAAACACACGACCCATCAGATGTCGTCCCCGTAAATTTCGCACCTCTTCAGGTAAAGCTGGGGCAAGTTCCGGGCGAATCAGAGTAATCACAAAAACATGAAGGGCAAAAACACTGGTCATCAACAGTCCTGGAAAAAACGCCCCCACAAATAAATCTCCCACCGAAATTCCCAACTGATCCGCCAACACCACCAAGACAACACTGGGGGGAATAATTTGTCCCAACGTTCCCGACGCCACAATCACTCCAGTTGCCAGTTCTTTGTTGTAGCCATAGCGAAGCATAATCGGCAGAGAAATCAACCCCATGGCCACCACCGTCGCCGCCACAACGCCCGTAGTTGCCCCCAATAATGCCCCGACAATAATCACCGCCAGGGCCAAGCCGCCACGAACTCGTCCAAAGAGAATGCCAATGGTTTCCAAGAGTCGTTCAGCGATCCCGGACTTCTCCAACATAGCCCCCATAAAAATAAAATAGGGAATTGCTAATAGGGTGTAATTCGACATCGTGTTAAACACTTGCAAGGGCAAGGTTCCCCACAACGCCAGATTAAAGACACCCAACACTGAGCCAATTAGACTAAATAGAACCGCTACCCCTCCCAGGGTAAAGGCCACAGGATAGCCGAGGAGGAGAAAACAAAACACCCCGGCAAACATGAGAATCCCCAACCACTCAAGCATCATCGCTACCGTCTCCATCTGCTGGTATCGTCGGCGTTGCTTCAGATGACGTTGGTTCAGATGACATCGTAGGGGGTGGGGCGATCGCCCCCCGATAGATGGCCCAACTCTTGATTGCTTGAGATAGTCCCTGAGCAATGAGTAGAATAAACATGACTAAAATAAAGCTTTTAATCGGGTAGCGAGGTAAACCGCCGGGATCGGGGGAACTTTCGCGAATCTTCCAAGAGTTCATCACCGGCGTCCAGGTAAACCAGAGAGCTAAGCCAGAAAAGGGGATCAGAAACAAAACCGTGGCAATACAGTCCGCCAGAGCCTTACGACGAGGCGACCAGCTACTATAGAGGACATCCATGCGGACATGGGCATTTTCTTTCAGGGTATAGGCCGCGCCCAATAAGAAGACTAAACTAAACAAATACCATTGGGTTTCAATCAGGGCATTCGAGCTGAGGTTTTGGCCGAGGGCATTACCCAGATAACGTCCAACCACGTTAAATCCGCCCACTAAAACCATCAACAACACGAGCCAACCGCTCAAACGACCGATGACCGTGTTCAGTCGATCCACATATCGCGCTAGACGCAGTAGTGTTTGCAACCGTTCATCTCCTAAACTTGCAACAGGGTTGAGGGGATTCGTATTTTACCCCACTGATGGAGAGGGAATGAATGAGTATAACAATCTTGAGAAAGGGAGAGAGGGGGCTGTGAAACCTGTGACTGGTTTATCGTGGGGGCCGGGGGTTCTCGGGGCGATCGCCTCGACGCTGGTGGTTCTGAATGGGCCCGTCGTCCAGAGTCAGGAACCGCCTCAACTCAGCCAAGAGGAGGCATCTTCTCAGGTTCTCATCCAACGGATCGAGATTCGCGGAAGTAGCCGTTTTAGTGCCGAAGAACTCGGGGCGATCGCCGCTCCCTATGAAGGCCAGGAGTTAAGCCTACAGGACTTACAACGCCTCGCCGATGAACTGACCCAGCTTTATCTCAATCAAGACTATCTCACCTCCCGGGCCATCGTCCCACAACAAGATATCGTCGATGGGGTGGTGGTGATTGAGGTCATTGAGGGACGCTTAACGGAGATTGAGATTGAGGGAAATGAGCGTCTGCAAGACTCCTTTCTCCGCGATCGCCTGCAACGAGCCGCTGGTGTTCCCCTCAATACCGCTCGTTTAGAAGACGAACTGCGACTCTTACGAGCCGATCCCCTCTTCGATCAAATCTCCGCCAACCTGCGTTCCGGGGACGCTTTAGGAGAAAGTCGGCTGCGGGTTCAGGTTCGCGAAGCCAATCCCATCCAACTGAGTATCAGCAGCGATAACTATTCACCTCCGAGTATTGGCGGTGAACGGCTCAACTTAGGGTTTAGCCATCGCAACCTAGCCGGCGTGGGCGATCGCCTCAGCGTGGACTATAACCTCACCTATGGAGACGGCCTAGACTTCATTGACATCGGCTATGAGATTCCCGTCAATTCCCGAGATGGCCGGCTGCGGTTACGAGTCGCCCCCACCCGCAACGAAGTTACCCAGGCCCCGTTTGATCAACTCGATATCCGAGGCGAATCGAGTCTCTACGAACTGAGTTATCGTCATCCCCTACAACGAACCCCTCGCGAAGAATTTGCCCTCTCCCTGGGCTTCGCCTGGCAAGATAGCCAAACCTTCTTCTTAGATCGCTCACAAGCCTTCGGGATTGGCCCGGACGAGTCTGGACGTAGCCGTACCCGTGTCATCACCTTTGGCCAAGATTATATTCATCGCCAAGTGGATGGGGCCTGGATGTTGCAATCTCAGCTACGGTTCGGAACTGGACTCTTTAACGCCACCAACAACTCCGGGGATATCCCCGATGGGCAATTTTTTAGTTGGGGCCTCCAAGGCCAACGAGTGCAACGACTGCATCGGGATCATTTACTGGTGGTGCGTCTCGCGGCTCAGTTTTCCCCTGATCCCCTGCTTCCCTCCCAACAGTTTGTCATGGGGGGCGGTCAATCCCTACGGGGCTATCGTCAGAATGTGCGGGCGGGGGATAATGGGCTGCGCTTTTCGGTGGAGGATCGCATCACCCTCCTGCGCAATGCAGCGGGACAATCGAGACTCCAGGTGTTACCTTTTGTGGACTTGGGGGTCGTCTGGAACCATGGTCATAATCCCAATCCCCAAGCCAGACAACAGTTTCTCGCTTCTTTAGGGTTAGGGGCTATCTGGGAACCCAGCCCCGGCTTTACCCTACGAGTCGACTATGGTCTTCCTTTAGTGGATTTAGACGATCGCGGTCGTAATATCCAAGATGATGGCTTTCATTTCCGGGTTGGCTATGAATTTTGACGGGCGATCCCATCCAGAACTGGATTAAGGTCAAACCAGGACCCGACCTCATCCCGGTACTCATAGACAAACATACTGCTGATGAGCAGGTCGTAACTGTTATCTCCGGCCACTTGTTTGCGTTGATGGACTTGTCGCAACAAGGCCCATTCCTCGTCGGTGATGGCGTATAACATGCGATCGCGCCGTTCCCGAATCACCACCTCCAACCCCTGAGGAGACAGGGGTAACTGTCGCTCTTTCATAATCCAGGTATTGAGAAGCCGCAAAATCTCCCGGACATGGCCACCACTAATGCGACATAACTGATCAAAGACATCTCGGGAGGTAAACAGTTCTAAGACTCGCCCTTGACGTTCCGCCGCTGGTAAGTCCGGAAAGGCCCGGGTTAATATCATCTGCCGCATTTTCTCTAATCCATCGAGGCGATCGGTTCCATCCCGATGGCGAACGGGAACCATGGGTAACACCTTGGGATCTGTCCCAAAACGACTGGTGAGGGGGTTGAGGTCATTGGAATACAGCAGCGCCAGGGGCATGGTATAAATGACATGACAGTGGAGTTGTCGCAGTTGTTCACCGCGATCAACAAATAGATATTCCGGTTGGGTGCGCCCCCAAGGTTTGATGGTTTTCTCCACCCGATCTAAGTTATCGACGATGACCACTAAACCCTGTTTTCCTAAGTTTTTGAGTTGGGCGATCGCCGGCTCAATCAACTCCTCGTTAATGGCCTCAATAATATTTGTGGTTCGCACTTCTAGATAATCGCGCAACTTACCCCGTAATTCAGGACTATTGCGGGCTTTAGCGGAGATTTTGCCAATGCCGAGAGCCACTAAGGATAAGCCCTTGGAATCAGCTTGAACTTGTCCCAAGCCGGGAATTCCCACTTCAGCCGAAAAACTCCCTTTACCTTCCGTATTAGCTTGCAGATTTCCCAAGCCGGGAACCTCCAGTTCAGCGGCCAGATCGATTTCCGTTTGTAAAATACGCGCCGCCCCTTTCAGCAGTCGCTGTAAGCCGCGAGGGGCATCGAGTTCGAGCTGTTTGAGTTCGCTAAGACTTTCACTAATACGACGGGCGATCGCCAACAAAATATCGCTAACATCTAAATCCCCCATTTCCAAATCTTGGGAAGATTCAAAATAAATCACATGAAAGTTTTGTTTTTCCAATTCATGGGCTAATCGGAGCAGTTCTGTCGATTTACCACAGCCTAAATGACCTGTAAATAGTTGTACCGTGGCTTCATTAGGTGAGAAAAAGCTGATTTTATCTCGCATTTCTTCTAGGGTTGAACCACCCCGAACACTTGAGAAGTCAATATAAAGCTCCCGGTCATTGGCATCAGCGACATTCAAGGTCCGACTGGGATTCGTTGCCCGATACAATTCCCGAATATCCAGCATAAGGAACCATCTCCAAACTAATTAAAAATCACCCCTTAAAGAAGTGCCTGAACTAAGGCTTCTTGATGTAATCGGGCCCGGTCAATGGTGGCTTGAATGCGGGTCTCGGAGAGGGGATCTCCATTAGCATAATGCTCCAGCCAAGCCTGACTAATGGTGGTAGACTCCTGGGGCAGATTCGCAAGTTCCCAACCCGGCAGATCGAACTCTCGCAACAATTGACTCACCTTGGGATCGTAACTGAGTCCCCAACAGCGACAGCCCTCCGAGGCGGCGGCAATTAAGCCATGGAGTCGCATACAAATTGCCATCTCAACGCCGCGAAATAGCCCCTTTAAGGCACGGGGATCGTCCGATTGCCAGAGATAACGTTTTCCCGAGAGTTGGCTGTAAATCGTCCGAGCTAGGGATAAATCCTGACTGGGTTGGAAGGGGACTAGGAAAATTGCCGCGTCAGTGGCCGTTTGCAGGGCGGCGATCGCCTGAATCAGACGCTCTAAGCGGCGGGGAGTTAACAGAGGATGAGGGCGCAAGACCACCGCCACCCGAGGCGCGGGCAAATCCCAGAGGCCCTGGGGCGATCGCGACTCCAAAGCCCAAACTGGATCGGGGGCCAGGGTAAAAGGAATCCCCCAATCATGGAGTTGGGAGGCGGAGGTGCGATCGCGCACGGTCACGGTATCACAGCCAACGAGACAGCGACGAGTCAGAGCTTGGGTCCAGGGTCGTCGCAGGGGGCCGAGACCTTGGGCCAGGGCGATGGTGCGTAGGCCCAACTGTTGAGCTAAGCCCATCAGTCCCCCATAATAGATAGGATTGAGGGCGCTGCTGCTGTCCTGCATCAGACTTCCGCCCCCCCAAATAAAACTCCCGGCTGAGCGTAGACTGGGCAAAATCTCAAACGCCGCCTTGCGAGGAATCGCCTCGACTCCATAGCGATCGCGGGTAAACTGGGGATTTCCCGACAACACCAGCGGCGTGATCCGACTCGGTAACATCTCCAACAGGGAGGCCAGCAGGGCTTCATCGCCCATATTTCCCATACCATAGTAGCCACAGAGGACGGCTCGTTCACTTGCCATGTCTTAAATCTTAGAGAGGGGTTGAAGTCCCCAGTCTGGGGTCAACGCCTTGCCTTCCCTAGCCTACAACAAACTCAAAAACCGGCATAGAAAACTCAGTGAGGGAGACTCAGCGGAGGAAAGGCGGCCCGATAGCTCGTGAAAAGACTTATAACATCGCCTTGGACTCCATTAAATTTTGCCTTAAACTAAGCGAAATTTAAGTTTGTCTTTAACTTGCCCTATGCACGCCCTTTCAATTCCCACCTGGATGGTTCATGTTTCGAGTGTCATCGAATGGATTGCTGCCATTTGGCTGGTTTGGCGCTATGGGGAACGGTTGAGCAATCCCGCCTGGAAAGGATTAGCCGTGGCCATGCTTCCGGCCTTAGTGGGGGCGATGTGTGCCTGTACTTGGCACTTTTTTGATAATGCCCAACGGTTAGAATGGCTAGTGACCCTTCAAGCCTCAATGACGGTGGTGGGCAATTGCACGGTGTGTCTGGCCGCAGCCTGGATTTGGCGGCGATCGCGTCAGGGGATGGAGATGACGCAACCCCCCCTTAATCCGCCGGATGCAGCGGATCAATCCTAGAATGCTGTCAGGAATTAGGGGTTACCATTTGAATTTGAGGCAAGCTGTGAGCGGGAGGTAGATTATGGAACAGTGGGACTTTTTAATTCAACGAGAGGGCGATCGGGTTTGGCTCCCGTTGGCTGAGGGACAAACGCGCCTCAGTCCAGGACGCTACCGGGTGGTGGCGCGATCGCAGGCTCGGGAAACCCTCACGGAGGTCTGTGTTCGCTACGAGCCACCCTCGGAGTCTGACGAGGCGGGCCAGTTTTACCGCAGTACCCGTCAAACCAATAACGAGGGAACGGTATTAGTGTTGCCGGCCACCGACTTGAAAGTGGGGATTTGGTCGCTATCCTGTTCCCTAGCGGCCCTAAGACGCGATCGCCCCGATGCACCGCCCCAGGGACGGGTGGGCCTCCATGTGCGCCCGGACATCGAGAGTCATCCTGAACCTCCCGTAGCTGAAATCCCCGAGTCGGGGACGACGAGAGACCTCACGGAGGAGTTAGCCCCCATTGCTGAGTCTCACAGCCCCGAACCTCAAGCGTTAGATCTACGATTAGAGTTAGCCCAAGAGAATTATCGTCTCCAAGCGGGGGAGGCCTTAGTCTTATCCGGGCGTATCCACGCCGTCTCTGACGAATCTGCCCCCCTCTGTGGTTTACACCTACGGATTCGCCTGCGAGAACCCCAAAGCCTCCATGTGGTTACCACCTTACAACGCCTATTGCCCCGAGAAACCGGGTCAATTGACTTTTCCTATCCGGTCACCATTCCTGAGTCCTGTCACAGCCGCCTGATTTTAGGGGAGGTGGTGTTATGTAATGCCGTTCCCACGGTCTTAGCAAAACAGTCGTTTGTGGTCACGGCTCGCTTAGAGACTCTATTAGATGAATTGGCCGATGGACAGATTGACCGTTCCTTAATCGAGCGATCGCAGCCTCAATCCCAGCCGCGTCATCGTCCCCTCCCTCCCCCAGCCTCTAGCGATGCCAGTTCTCTCAACAGTGAGCCTCCCCAGCTTGATAAGGCGCTCCCACCCCGTTTGAATTTAGGGAAATCCCCCAGGCCAAAACCCCTCGATCTTCCCAGTTTTGGCAAACCTCTCCCTGAGGCCATGGAAAATCCCTTTGGTGAGTTACAACAGCCGAGTACTCCAGAGTTGCCCATTCAAGAACCCCTCACCCCGGCTCCTCGTGATGATGTGGAACTCGATGCAGCGTTAGACTCACAGTCTAATGACTCATTAGGCCATAACTCATTAGAGGCGGCCAACCCGTCGCCCGACCCTTCCTCAGAGGCGATCGCCCCCAGTTTAGAGGCAGACTTAGCACCGAGTCGCTTTAGTTCTCGGCTCAATGACATCGCCAATAACGAGGATCTCTCAGAATGGCTTACCGCTCGTGCAGAACAGGCCCATGAGACAAACCCCTTTACTCTCGGGAGTGAGTTTGAATCCTCTCTGGAGGAAGCCTCAGAAGTGGTCGTGGATGACGAGCCGAGGGTTGCGCCGCCACCGGTTCCTCAACTGGCCGCCTCACCCTCTCCTGAGAATCCTGTCCCAACTCCCGAGTTAATTGTCCCCACCCACACCCTGGCGGTGGGTCGTCCGGCTCTGATTCGGGTGCGTCTTCAAGAGACTCCCCAACGGGTTTATGTGAAACTCTGGATTCACGATCGCCAGAATCAACTGCTTCTCGATGGCCCCCGTTGGCTGACGGACTTTTTCCCCGTCGAGGATGGTCTCCTCGAATCCATGATTCGTTTAACCATCCCCAAAGGCGGAGTTGACTTACAGTTCGAGGCCATCGCCGTCGATATGGAGAGCGAACGGGAAAGTTATAAAGTGGCGATCGCCCGTCGTGTCGCTCCTCCTGGACTGCCCAGTTTGCCCCTAACCGGTAAATCAGACAGTTAATAGTTAATAGGCAATAGGCAGAGAACCAAGTAGGGGCGTACCCTTGTGGTCGCCCTAGGCAATAGGCAATAGGCAGAGAACCA
>SMDP01000012.1:16046-27716 GCA_012911965.1 Geitlerinema sp. P-1104 | reverse complement strand
AGGCAATAGGCAGAGAACCAAGTAGGGGCGTACCCTTGTGGTCGCCCTAGGCAATAGGCAATAGGCAATATCGATTGCGATAACTCACAAAAAAAGACCCTCTCTATCACAGGAGGGTCTTTTTGTCAAGTCTAAACGGGGACTTAATTCAGTTAATTCTGAGTCACCCCCGCCCAACTCTACATAGCGGAACCAACGCCGACATAGGCTCCATAGAAAAAGAGTCCAACAATCGCTAACACACCGGTTCCAGCCACCGTGGCTACAACCCAGAGGGGGATTCTTGCATCTCCAGACATAATCAATTCTCCTGGTTTAACGTCATGTAACGTGATGAGTGAACTTACTAGAGCCGAACATTGGATCTAGTTAAAGAAGTAACTCGAAAACAACACACCTAGCACAAAAATCAGAAGCAAACCCAAGTACAGCGACGTACGGTTGAGTTCAACAGGCTGGCGGTTCGGGTTCTTTTGACGAGTTGGCATTGTTAAATCCTAACGTTGGATGAACTGCATCGCGGCGATCGCGCCGAGAAAGAAAACTGAAGGAACTGCCAAAGTATGAACAGCAATCCAGCGAATCGTAAAAATCGGATAGGTAACGGGTTCAGACGGGGAACGATTTGTCATGGTTAAAACCTCTCGTTAAAAAAAGCAGGAATGCAGTTATTTGATAAACTGTTCGATTTGTTGACGGCCTTCAAAGCGATCCGAGACGATCGGCAATTCTAGCCGTTGTTTGGTGTAGTACTCATCCGGACGAGGCGTGCCGAAAGCATCGTAAGCCAAGCCGGTACTCACAAAAAACCAACCCGCAATAAAGAGCATCGGGATGGTCACCGCGTGAATCAACCAGTAGCGGACGCTGGTAATAATATCTGAAAACGGACGTTCTCCAGTTGTGCCTGCCATGTTTGTTAAAATCCTCCTCTCGACAGTGTTAAAAAATCTACGATCTATGATACAAAAACAACGAGACACCTACAAGCAACCGCGCCCAGTCATTTGGGAACAGTCGCCCAGATCGGTTACGTCATCTCTTGGCTAGGGTCATATCGCAGCAGGGTTCCTCGTTGTCCGAGGACAAATCCTAGATCCGGCTGAATAAACTTCACCCGGTTGAAGTTAGAGGGAACCTTCTCGACCTGACGATCCTTGAGCCAGGTTTCACCCCCATCGTTACTATAGAGCAAGTTGGCACTTCCACCGACGGCCCAAACCTCATTGGGGGTTTGATAGGTCAAATCCAAGAGTCCCCAACTGGTGGAAAACTCAGGATATTGGGGATCATCCCAGGCTTCAGGATCTTGAGCATCGCCAAATTGAAGCAGTCCACCCCGGCCTAACGCCCAAAGATTACCATCGGGGGTAAAGCCCATATTTTGTAACCGCCGCGCACTGTGACGGTTAAAAGGTTGCCAGGTTTGACTCTGATTATCCCAGACCGAATAGAAGTTACCGCGCGAAGACACGGCCACATAACTGCCATCGGGGGAGCGAGATATATTACGGAAGATCCCCAGGGCCTCTTCGACCAATCCTTTCCAGTTTTGAGCGTCATTGCTAGTGCGATAAATGGCCCCCACACTGGTGGTCATTTCCGCTGAATGGGGAGCTGTCGCCACAATTGTCCGGGGACTTCCGGGTAGCTTATCACTGAGGGGGACACGCTGCCAATGCTCACCCCCATCGAGGGTATGCAGTAAAATTGCCGGTTCCCCAACAATCCAGCCTTCATTGCCATAAAAGCTAACGGAGTCAAAGGTGACAGACTCACCCTCTAAATCTAGGGAACGGGCCGTCCAGGTTTGACCCTGATCTCGGGTTTCAAACAGGGTTCCTTTGTTCCCCACCAACCAGCCTCGGGATAAGTCGTCTGTAAACGCCACATCCGCGAAGGTGGATTCCGTTGGCAGAGATTGCACCACCCAAGGATTCACCTCTAAGCCAGGGGCATACTGACAGCCGGCCAGCAAAAAGACAACCGCGATCGTGATCGCGATTGATTTCAAACGGTGCAGCATAGCATTCATCGTCGTCGCAGTTCTTTCAATAATCACAAGCACCCCTAGGAAATTTAACCTAAGCCATAGAGACTCAACATAAACAAGACCCCTAGGCCTAAACCGCCAAAAATCAATAGGGTTTTTTGCGTTGGCGTCAGTGTGTTGACACCGAAACCATAGGAAAAATTTTCCTTAAAGCCAGATGCTGTCCCTTTAGGACCAACATTAGCAAAGGACTGTTTACGCGCACCGCATACCGGACAACGCCAGCTTTCCGGAATCTCCATAAAGGGCGTTCCGGCGGCGATATTACCGTTGTTGTCACCGAGGCCCGGCTCATAGACATAGCCGCAGGCGAGACATTCGTAGCGATCGCGTTCTGGGGGAGACGCTTGTTGCTCCGTTTGTTCCGTTTGCGCCTCTTGTTCAGGTTGCAGCTCGTTGGACTCGTGAGTATCCATGACTTCGCAATTGCAAGGGGGTCTGTCGGCTAACGTAAATCAGCCAAGTCTTAAAAATCTGTTAATTATTATGACATAGATTAAGTCCATCACCGAAACTCCCGGGGATGTATTTTGAACGCAATCCCTCCAAGCTCCTATCTGACAAAGAGTATAGCCCCTGTGATCTCGTCTCTCATGGGCAGCCATAACCGGATAAGAGAGTCAGGAGATTCTCAGAATTGCCCATTTCCTCAGCTTCTGGGGAGATGCCAATCCTGGGTGAGACCGTCCCGAGCGAGACAGTTGCCGCTAAAATGAGGGCCGTACTCAACCAGACTGACCAACCCCTATCGACTTTTTTAGCTCACTCAACCCATCTATGACCTACTGCTTAGGGATTATCAACCGCGACGGACTGATTTTTGGGGCCGACTCCCGCACCAATGCTGGAGTTGATTATATTTCTACCTATCAGAAACTCTTTGACTTCTGCGTTCCGGGCGATCGCACCATTGTCCTCTGTACCAGTGGTAATCTGTCCATCACCCAAGCGGTGATGAACCACCTGCGGCAAGACATCAAACAAAATAAAGACCGTAACCTCCACACCCTACCCAACTTCTACGACGTAGCCCGCTATATCGGCAACACCCTGCGGAACATCCAAGAGATTGATCGCCCCTGGCTCGAACGGGATAAAATCGACTTTCAATGTAATATCCTCGTCGGCGGTCAAATCCAGGGAGAAGACTCGCAACTCTTCCGCATCTATTCCCAAGGGAACTTCATCCAAGCCACACCGGAAACCCCCTTCCTGCAAATTGGCGAAACCAAATACGGCAAACCCATCCTCGATCGCGTCCTCCATTACGACACCCCCCTGCATCTGGCCGTCAAAGCCGCCGTTCTCTCCATCGACTCCACCATGAAATCCAACATTTCCGTGGGGCCGCCCCTCAATGTTCTCATGTACAAACGAGATAGCTTTAACATTCACCACCGACTGCGGTTACGACTCGGTAGCCCCTATCTCGCTACCATTCGCCACTACTGGGAAGAATCCGTCCGTAAAACCTTCGAGGAAATGCCCGAGATAGAATGGCAAGATGACGTAGGCGCCGACAAACAGGAAGTCTTAATCGACTAACCCCTAACCACCGTCCTAACCCCCTAGCGACCTCCCCCACTCTTCAACGATGACTGCGACTTCTGACTTTCTGCGCCAACTCAACCCCTCCCAACGGGCCGCCGTTGAGCATCATCGCGGCCCCCTCCTCGTGGTTGCAGGAGCCGGATCTGGCAAAACTCGGGCCCTCACCTATCGCGTGGCCAACTTAATCCTCAAACATCGGGTAGACCCAGAGCAGATTTTAGCCGTCACCTTCACCAACAAAGCCGCCAAAGAAATGAAAGCGCGGGTCGAAACCCTGTTCGCCCAAACCCTAGCGGCCCAAACTCACGGGAAAGCCTTAGAAGTCTTAGAGGCGGCCGAACAAACCCAACTGCGATCGCGAGTCTGGCGAACCTACATCAAACCCCTATGGATTGGCACCTTCCATAGTCTGTGTGGCAAAATTCTCCGCTTCGACATCAATAAATATCGGGACGAAAACGGACGACAGTGGACGCGGTCCTTTACCATTTTCGACGAATCCGACGTTCACGCCCTCGTCAAGGATATCGTCGTCAACCAACTCAACCTCGACGATCGCAAATTCAAACCCAAAACCGTCCGCTACGCCATCAGCAACGCCAAAAACAAAGGCTGGTCCCCCGCCGAACTCGAACGGAACGAACCCGGCTATCGAGGACGCACCATCGCCGAAGTCTACCGCGCCTACCAAGACCAACTCGCCGCCAACAACGCCCTTGACTTTGACGATCTCATCCGCGTTCCCGTAGAACTATTCCAACAGAACCCGGATGTGTTGCAATACTGGCATGATAAATTCCGCCATATTCTGGTTGACGAATATCAAGATACCAACCGCACCCAGTACAACCTGATTCGCCTGCTGGCCACCAACGGTCAAAACCCCCGTGAGTTTGAGGATTGGCAAAAACGCTCAGTGTTTGTCGTCGGCGATGTCGATCAGTCCATCTACAGCTTTCGCATGGCCGACTTCACCATCCTCTTAGATTTTCAGGACGATTTCGGCGATGGCTTAGAGGACGATTTGACCCAAACCATGGTCAAACTGGAGGAAAACTATCGTTCGACGCAAACCATCCTGGAGGTGGCCAACAGCCTAATTGAACTCAACAGCGAACGGATTGACAAAGTTCTACGGCCCACCCGAGGCGAGGGAGAGCCTATTTGTATCTACCGCGCCGATGACGATCGCGAAGAAGCCGATTTTGTCGCATCACAGATCGCCGCCCTCGTCCGAGAAAATCCGGAACTCAACTGGGGCGATTTCGCCATTCTCTACCGTACCAACGCCCAATCCCGTAGCTTTGAAGAGTTGCTGCTTCAGCGCCACATTCGCTATCAGGTGATTGGGGGCCTACGCTTTTATGATCGCCGGGAAATCAAAGACGTAATAGCATATTTGCGCGTTATTGTCAACCCTGCCGATAGTGTCAGTCTCAAACGAGTGATTAACGTGCCCAAACGGGGCATTGGCAAAACCACCCTGGCCAAAATCGACAGTGTGGCCCAACAACTGAATGTCCCTTTCTGGGACATCATCAGCGATGAAACCTCCATTAAAACCGTTGCCGGCTCTCGGGCAAAGCAAATCCTCGAATTTGTGCAACTCATCCAAGACCAGCAAGCCCAGGTTAACCAGGCCGAGGCCCGGGAGATTTTTGAAGCCGTGATTGAGGAGTCCGGCTATATCGACGCCCTGAAACAAGAAGGAACCGACGAAGCCGACAACCGCCGTCAGAACGTCGAGGAACTGTACAACGCCCTGGTGCAATATGGCGAAGATAGTGACGATACCTCCCTCAGTGCCTTTCTCGCCAGTGCCTCCCTCGCCTCAGACTTAGACAACCTCGATGATGGGGAGGCGGCCGTGTCTCTGATGACCTTGCATTCGGCCAAAGGCTTAGAATTTCCCATCGTCTTTCTGGTGGGACTCGAAGATGGCCTCTTTCCCAATTACCGCAGCCAACAAGATCCTCGGGCCCTCGAAGAAGAGCGGCGACTCTGCTATGTGGGGATTACCCGGGCCCAAGAGCAACTCTTTCTCACCCATGCCCTCAGTCGTCGGCTGTGGGGACAAGTTCAAACCGCCGCCCCATCTCAGTTTTTAGGGGAACTCCCACGAGAGTTTATCCAAGGCAATACGGCCCCGAGACAACGGGCCGCCTCCGCCCGGGGTCAAGGGTCTTCCTCATCGTCTAATGTGGCCCAACTGACCCAAGATTGGAAAGTCGGCGATCGCATTATCCATGAGCATTTTGGCATGGGCGAAGTCTCGATGATCTTCGGCAAAGCCCCCAAACTCTCCTTAGCGGTGAAGTTTGCCCGGGCCGGCCAGAAAATCGTCGATCCCAAACATGAACCCATGCAACGACTCAGATAATCCGAGCTAGAGTTGTCCCCATTTATGGCAAATCGGGCGATCGCAGCGTACAAATCCCCCCTAAAATCAATGACAGTTAGATCACACGAGATAGAAAACCCATGCTGAGGCGGATTGTACAGGGGATTATCAACTTTTTTCGAGGCTTGTTTGGCAAAACAGCCCTCCAAGAACCTGCCACACCTCCCCAGTCCCCATTGAGTGACAGTGACTGTGAATACTATTTCCTGCAACTGCTCGATGGAGTCAGTCAGGGCTGGACGGGAGTTAAAGTGGAGCGATTTTTCCAAGTCTTAGGCGATCGCGCCTCAGATGACCATTGGATTGCCTGGTTACACCGCTTCGATGAAGCCCGACAGCTCGATGGTCGGCCCCACGGGGAACTTGGACAGCGACTGGTTGCCCTCAGTCAAGTCAGTTCACGGCATTTAGCCACCTTGTCTGGGCAGATTGGACGAAAACTCTGTGATCAAGCGGGGGTATCCACCAGCGCAACGGCCACGCCAACCGCGACCAGTAGCCCAGAAGCGCCCTCCGAGACGTTGGTTTCAGACACTCAAGCCTCAGAAGCGCCCTCCGAGACCCCCGTCGAAGCCAGCCCGACGGCCGACCCGGCTGACCATCAAGCCGAAGCCCAACGGTGGATGGAGCGATCGCTCGAACAACTCAATCAAGAAAACAACGAGGCCGCCCTACTCGGCTTCGACCGCGTCTTGTCCTTAGATCCCCAGAACCTGCGGGCCATGATTTATCGTGGCGATGCCCTAGCAGAACTGAAGCGGTTTCGAGAAGCTTTGGCCGCCTACGAGCAAGCCGTAAAACTCGATCCCAACTCCGCCGAAGCCTGGAGTCATCTCGGGGATCTGCAACATGAAATGAAACGCCCCCAAGCGGCCCTAGAGAGTTGGGATAAGGCCCTGGCCATCAACCCCAACGATATCCAAACCTGGATTCACCGAGGCGTAGCCTTAGGCTTACAACTCCAGCGTTGGGACGAAGCCCTCGCCACCTGGGAGAAAGCCCTAGAACTCGATCGCCATGACTCAGATATATGGTTCCGTCGTGGGGTTGCCCTAGCCAGTTTAGAACGCTGGCAGGAGGCCATCGACAGTTGGGAGCGAGCCTTAGAACTCAATCCCTATTTCCGAGATGCTTGGATTAATAAAGGAGTCGCCCTACAGAAATTAGGTCGTTACGAAGAAGCCATTGAAGCCAACAATCGCGCCCTAGGCTTAGAACAAGGCAAACAGCCCACAGCGGCCTCAGGGGATCTCAAAGCCTCCGTCGTTGAGCCGGACGCCAATCGTCCCCGGGATAGTGCCAGTGAAGCCGAAGCCGTAGAGGAACTGTACCGCCAGGCCCAAGAACAAGCCCAAGCCCAAAACTATCATCCTGCCCTACGCTTTCTCGAACGGGCCATCGCCCTAAACCCCGACGATGACCGACTCTGGCGAGAACGGAGTTTAAACTATCAGGCCCTCGAACAATTTGAAGAAGTCCTAACCGCCTGCGATCGCCTTCTCGAACTCGATGCCGAAGACCTCCAAGGCTATCGCCTGCGGGCCCAAGCCCTACAACAGCTACATCGCTGGGAAGACGCGAACAGCACCTGGGATGCAATTCTCGAACGTCAACCCGATGACCGACAAGCCTGGATGAACAAAGGCATCGTCTTACAAAAACTCGGCCGCTACGCCGAAGCGATCGAAGCCAACAAACGAGCCATCTAACCCCAAGATGCGTTCCAGCCTGAGTGGATTATACCTATTGCCTATTGCCTAGGGCGACCATAAAGGTACGCCCCTACCTTGTTTATGTTCCCTGTTCCCTTCTTTCCCAAAACCCATCCAAAAGCAATCGCCGTTCCGCCCGGGCGATCGCCCGGGCCTGACTCTCTAGATGCTCAGGGCTAACGGACAACCCCGTGACCCCACAACGGACAAACGCCTCCAGAGCGCGATCGCCCGAGTCTGCCGGCAGAGAATCCGCACAGAGAGTACAGGGAATCCCAAGCCGCCGCGCCGAAGCCGCCAAACGGGCGATCGCCTCCAATACCGCCGGATGGGTGACATCAAACAGATCCGCCACCCGAGGATCATCGCGATCGACCCCCAAAATCAGTTGACTTAAATCATGACAGCCAATCGCAAGTCCTTGCACCCCTGCCTCCACATACTCCTCCAACAACGCCGCCACCGAAGGAACCTCTGCCATCAGCCAACATTGAAACCCATCTGAGCCATCTAAACCCCACTGCTGAAGCTGTTGTTTTGCCTCCTTAAATTCCGCCACAGACCGAACAAAAGGCAAAATTAAATGAACATTGTCATATCCAGCCTCTCGCACCCCGACCAGGGCCGTGAGGTCTTCCTCAAACCCCGCCGCATCATGGCGATAGGCTAGAGTTCCCCGCAAGCCCAGAGCCTGACCCGGCCGCCCTCCATCGCGACTGCGATAGTAGAGGGGACGAGGGGCAAAGGCTTGAGCCATCGTCATCAGTCCCTCCCTGAGCCGTTGCGGACGCTCTTGAGGGGAGACTTGAGTCAGAGAGAGGCTCCCGGCCAGCAATTCTGAGCGGATTAAGCCCACACCATCGACGGGAAATTGAGCCAGGGTGCTTGCCAGATGGGGCTGACTGGCGCAGAGGAACAGTTGAGTTCCATGAATGGGAGAGGCCTGGGAGATCATGGTCGGGGGAGAGGATAACGGGGAGGAGGCCGAGGGGAGGGAACGGCTGTCCGGGGGGGTTAGATGAACCTGGCCGCGATCGCCATCTAGATAAATCTCTTGCCCCGACACCACCTGATCCATAATCTCTGCCACCCCCATCACCGCAGGAATCCCTAATTCCCGCGCCCAAATGGCCCCATGACTGGTGCGACTTCCCTGTTCACTGATTAAGCCGACAATATGATGACATGGGGGAGACTCTTGGGGTTCAAAGTCAGGAACCACCAAGATTTGATGGGAGGGTTTTGTCGGTGGTTCAGGTTCGGCTCGGGTTTGCCTGAGAACATCATCGAGCAAGCAAACCACTCCCTGGACTTGGCCACCCGAGGCTGCGATTCCCTGGAGGTAAGCCTTTGACCTGGGGGGATCATCGCTCAGGGGGAGACTTGGGGTTGACTCGCGCAAATTGGGGCAACCTTGAGGATAATATTGGCTAATGTACCAGGTTGGGGTAGTCTCGGGGCTGGGATGGGTTAAGACCCATTCGAGATCTGCCGAGTCCCCGCCGTGGGTTTGCAGCCGTTGACCCTGCTGATGCAATGTTTGCAGGAGTTCAGGGTTGAGGATGGGGCGTTGTTGTTCTTCAGGCTTGATGGCAACGAGTTCAATGCTACCTGAATTGGGGCTGAGCTGGTGGTAACAGAAGGGACTTCCTAACTCCTGCTGACGAATTGCACCACTGTCTGAATCGAGGCGACAGTGTTCGGGATGAGTCCAGCCGCTGCTTAGAGTTTGGGGTAGACCGCGTGTGGCGGTGATGTCCATGAATGGCGATCGCAGGTTCAGAAGTCCCGAGGCGAGGGTAGGTTGTAGGGGTTGGATGAGAATGGCTAAATGGATCTGTTCTAGAGGAATCTTAGCCCGTTGCCAATAGAGGAGACTGCGGGCCCGGAAGAGTTCTGCCCAGGATTGTTTAAGGGTGTGGCTGAGGCGGTTGCCATTGTGAAGGCGGCGGGAACCGCAATCGCCGACAGTGATATGACTATCGAACAGGGCCACTAGCTCTGATGAGGCGGTGGCTCCCTGAGCTGGGTCGATATACAAGGAGGGGTGGAAGATGAGAGATTGGGCGTTGAGACGCTGAGTTTCTTGAATTAGAGCCTGCAAATGCTCCTCGGCGAGTTCCACTTGCAATAGGGCCTGACGAATCTGTTGGGCGAGGCCCTGAAGTTGACGGGCATCATTGCTCTGTAGATGGAGGGTGCTGTGGGAAAGTTCTGCCAGTAGCGGTTCACGCCAAGGGGTCTTTTCCCAGATATCTCGTAGGACTCGGCCTGAGACCACCACACCTGGTAAAACTGGCTCTTGGTGGGCGGCTAACTGACTCAGGTGATAGGCGCGATCGCCCAACCACTGTTGGGGAAGGCTCTCGGATGCGGTGAGTTGAACAACATCTGCCACGAATTTCTTAAGTTTGGCGATCTCTTTCCCGTTGATTGTAGCGTTGTCTTCCTCGTTGGCTCCAATGGGGTCAAAAATCCCTATCAGTAATATTACGGATGCGTTACAAAGGGGAGCTGGGCCCGATGAGCTTCACACTTCCTATATAAAAGTGGTGGTGAGACGGATATTTTCAGATTTTTTTTAAAGACTTAGTAAACTTATCCGTAAAACTCTCCGAGTTTTGGAGACAGTAGTTATAGTGAGACTCAGAAACACCTCAGTGTAATTGCGTAAGTCTAAACTAGGAGACGATTATGAACACGATGACCTTAACCCAAAAAACCTTGACTCTAACGGCTGGTGCAGCGATCGCCCTTGGTGGGCTGGTGGTGGGAAGCAACCCAGCCCTGGCCGGCCCTCTTAACCCCATTAATGATTTTGGTGAGACCCAGGATGATTTCGGTAAAGGCTCCGGGAAGGATTGCCAGACCGTTGAGTGCAGTTTGCAGTCGGAGTTAGATTTTTACACAACCGACGGCCCCGGAATTAATGTTTATGACTTTTTGTCTCAACAATATTTCCCCACCAGCAGTATCCTCTCAACGCTGATGTTTGAAATTGCTGGATTCAAGGACTACAACCGTTTTGGTGTTTATTCCAAGGATGATCCAACGAATCTGATTGAAATTTTTAGTGGCCCTGATAGTGGTGTTTTATCCAAAGCACTTACCCAAAAACAGATGGCTAGTTTGGGTAGCCATTTCGGCTTCTATCTGACCAACAAAAACGATAAAACCTTCTATACGGAACATGCCCTGAATCATAAAGGTAATCAACATGCTGTCATTTATGGCGGCAATAACAGTACCTTTAACATCAACGGCAGCGAAATCAACTTTCTTCCCGGTGACTTCATTATTGCCTTTGAAGACTTAGAAGAAGGTCGCCGATATGCAGACTGGGATTACCAAGATATGGTCGTCCACGTCAGAATGGCATCTGTCCCTGAGCCTTCTCTTCTCCTCGGCTTAGGAGCGATGGCTGGCTCTCTATTTGCAACCCGCAAACGCAAACGTAGCTAGTTCATGTTTCGGGAGTTTCCGTCAGGGGATCTCCTTAGCAAACTGAATTATCATACCAGGCTATGAATCAAAACTGGCGATCGCTCCTCTGGAACGATCGCCAGTTTTGATTGAGGACGGTTCAATAATCCTTTAAATTGAGGAAAGCTTTTCCAATCCCTAAGCGGCATAACAATGGTGCGTCTGCTGGATTCCGTTCTCGACCTCTTTTTACGATCCAACTGTCCCCTGTGCAATCGCCCCCTCCAGGGAGATGAACTCTGTCTGGGCTGTCAACGCCGCCTCAACGACTGTCGACAGCCCAAACCTGTTCAGCAATGGCAGGGAACTCCCCCTCTGTTTGCCTGGGGAACTTACCAGGGCAGCCTGAAACGGGCGATCGCCGTCCTCAAATATGAAAATCAGCCTCAACTGGCCCGCCCCCTCGGTCATCTGATGGGCGACGCTTGGCGACAATGCCCCGGTTTGCCCAAGTCCCTCGTCGTTGTTCC
>SMDP01000012.1:0-15778 GCA_012911965.1 Geitlerinema sp. P-1104 | reverse complement strand
GGGGAGGCGATCGCCCTGTTAAAACAGCATCAAATTCCCGTGGCGGGAGTGGCAGTTTTAGCCAAAACCCAAGGCCCATCCGGGCCAGCGTCTGCCCCCTAAGCCATAGAGGCTTCCACCCCTTGCGCCCAATCCCGGGCCCAGTTTAGGGTTTGACGCACCGCCGTCAGACTGGGTCCCTCACAATAAAGACGTAACACCGGTTCCGTACCACTAAAGCGTACTAAGAGCCAACGTCCATCTTGCAAGCGGAACTTGTAGCCATCCGTGGTTTGACAACTCTCAACAGCTTGTTGGGCAATCTCCTGAGGGGGATGCTGTTCTAACTCATCCACCAGGGCCTGACGCACCGCCATATTGGCTAGGGGTAAATCAATACGGTCATACATGGAGATAAACTCAACTTTCTCCTGTAAGTCCCGATAGAGCAATCCTAACCCCTTACCCGATTGCACCACCGCCTCTAGGACGTATAAGGCCGACAATAAGGCATCCCGTTCAGGGATATGGGTGTTATAGCCAATTCCTCCTGACTCTTCCCCACCGAGTAACACATCCTGGGTGAGCATAATATCGGCGATGTATTTAAAGCCAATGGGGGTTTCTAACAGGGGTAACTCATAGAGTTTAGCCAAACGGGGAATTAAATCCGAACCACTGACTGTTTTGACAATCTGTCCCGAGAGTCCCTTGCGCACCGCCAAATGTTCCATGAGAATCGGGATGAGAATCTGGGAACTCAGGAAATTCCCCTCACTGTCGACTGCTGCAATGCGATCGCCGTCCCCGTCAAAGACTAAGCCAACCGCTAATCCCTGACTGTTGAGGCGATGACTTTTAATAGTCTCAAATAACCCTGCCAGATTCTTAGGGAGAGGTTCCGGGGCCCCGCCACCAAACAGGGGATCGCGATCGCTGTTGAGTTCCTGAATCGGGGCATCTAAAATCTTAGCCAGGCCCCCAGCGGCGGCCCCGTGCATCACATCCGCAAACACCGTCAACTGGCCCGACTGTAAAACTTGCCGAATCCCCTCGATATCCACCTTAGTGCGTAAATCAGCACAAAAGTCAGTCCAGGGGTCAAATTGCGTTAACGTTCCCGGCTGTTTCGCCGTCACCACCTCCCCGGAGTTTAACCCGGCCTCAATCTCTTGAGTCACCTCCGGCGACACCGATCCCCCAAAGGCCCCTTTCACCTTTAAACCTAAATAGCGAGCCGGATTATGGCTAGCCGTCATCACAATTGCCCCTAATGCCCCGTGGTGATGGGCGGCCCAACTAAAGGCTGGGGTTGAGGCATAAGACTCAGACAGTAACACATCAAAGCCAGCGGCTACCAAACAATCTGCCGCCAATTGAGCGAAATCCTCTGCCATGAAGCGGCGATCGTAACCTACCACCACCTGACGCGATCGCGCCGAGTGACCATAATGGCGTTCTAACACAGCCGCCGCCACTGGGGCCACCTGTGCCACCCGTTCAAAGGTAAAATCAGCAGCAATGGTTCCGCGCCAACCATCAGTACCAAAGTGAATCGGATTAATGTGAAACGGCATAGAAGTCGGATGAGACACAGCTAAAATTTCCCTCACTCAGACGGCGAAAACTTAATAAACGAGCAAAATAAACGAGCAAAACTTAAACCAATCCAATTCTAAGCGATTCCTACGGCTCCAGAGGGGTTGTAAATCGGTGTTACATCCCCAAGGGAAGAAGAACAAGCTAAAATTCATGGCAGCGGTGGGCAACCCAACAGCAATGTAGCACGTCGTGTTAACGTGTTAGGGTTCCCCGCCCCGGATCTGTATCCCCGGTGCATCAGCCCATCGAGACACCCTCGACAACAGACCTGTGGGAAACCAAGTGTGAGAGAGTATTGGACATGGCTGGACTGAATATTGCCTTAACGGAAGAGGACACGCTGTTTAGCGGAACCGATGCAGACGATACCATCGTCGGTAGCGCCGGGAACCATACCATTTTTGGCTTAGCTGGGAACGATATTCTAGCGGGGGGCCCAGGAGATGACGTGCTGTTCGGCAACGAGGGGGATGATAGTCTCTTCGGCGGTAGTGGGGATGATACCCTTTACGGCGGCCCCGGCAATGACTACCTCTCGGGAGATGACGGCGATGATGTCATTTTCGGAGAATCGGGACAAAACACTATTATTGGTGGCCAAGGGAATGATTCCCTTGTCGGCGGTAGCGGTAACGATATTATCCGAGGGACGCAAGGCAATGACACCATTGTGGGTACGGGGGGTAATAATGTCCTAGCTGGTGGCCCCGGTGAAGATGTCATTGTTGGCGGGGGGGGTAACGATACCATTTTCGGGGGACTGGGAGACGACCAAATTCGGGGCGGCGATGGCAATGATTTAATCTACGGGCAACAGGGGAATAACCTAATTGCTGGTAATCGGGGCGATGATACCCTCATTGGCGATGATGGGGACGACACCATTTTTGGGGGACGCGGTAGTGATGTCATCGTGGGTGGCCCTGGCAATGATTACCTGTCTGGGGATGACGGCAATGACACGATTTTTGGCAATGCTGGCAACGATACCATTGTTGGCGGGTCGGGGGCCAATGTCATTTATGGTGGACGAGGCAGCGACCTGATTTTCGGGGGCGATGGCCGCAATACCATTTTTGGGGATGACGGCAATGACACGATTTTTGGCAATGCTGGAGACGATACCATTGCTGGAGGGGATGGCGACGATATCATCTATGGCGGACAAGGGGATGATGTCCTCTTTGGCAATCAAGGGGATGATACCCTCTTTGGCAATCGTGGCAATGATTTCCTAGCTGGAGGCCAGGGCAATGATTACCTGGTGGGAGGTTTGGGAAATAATACCCTTCATGGGGGTCGTGGGGCCGATAATTTTGTTCTGATTGATAAACCCGGCTTTGACCTGATTCTCGACTTTAATAGTGCGGAAGAGGATCGCTTACTGCTTGGGGGGCTGTTGACCTTTGAGGATATTGATATCCGTCAAGGAACGGGGCTAAATGTTAATGATGCGGTGATTACTCGCCGTGAGTCAGATTCGGTCATTGCGATTCTCAGGGGGGTTCCCGTGGCGAACCTCACAGAGAATGTGTTTGCCCCGGCAATTACTGACCTTCCTGTCTTTGATGACATTGACGACGAGAATGGTGTGGATGACGAGGATGACGAGGATGGCGATCCCGATGCTAATCTCACCACAACCCCCCGACTGCGAGGGGCTGAATTACTGGTGGCTAACACCTCAGGAGTGATTGGCCAGGTGGCGGCCCTGGATGCAGAAAGCTTTAGTGTCATCGGCGTGGAAACAGATACTGGTGACAGTCTTGAGGACGCTGTGACCATTGATGATAATGGTAATATCACCCTAACTGGTGATGGGGTGAGTGCCTTTGACGATAACAGCACCTATTTGGATATCAGTATTGAAACGGATGCGGGTAACTCGGGTACGGTTCGGGTCTATGGTCGCATTGTTGATGCGTTGGATGACCCGGAAATTGGCAATGCTGAGGATATCAGTGTCGGTAATGGTCAGGATACGATCCGCATTGCAGCGGGGACGTATGATGATCCTCTGACGTTGTCCGAGTCGGTGACGTTACTCGGGGCTAATGCAGGAACCCCGGGGGACGAGAACCGAGGGGATGAGTCGGAGATTACGGCGACGGTTCAAGTGAATGCTAACGGGGTGACCCTCAATGGCTTGCGCTTTACCCAAGGGGTGGATGGGGATAACACGGGTAACAATCTGCGCCTCCTTAACAATGTCTTTGAAGAGGTGGGACTCTCGGTGCGTCCTCAGGAAACTCGTAGTGGGATTCAAATCCGCAATAATCAGTTTAATGCGATTGATGTCTTTGGCATCAGTTTAAGCAATTTAAGCGATGCTCGGGTAACGGGGAATGTGGTCGATGTTGTGGGGACCGAGGCGAACAGTGATGCCATTGTGGCTGATTTATTAATTGGCAGTACAATTTCTGACAATAGCCTCAATGTTGCCGCTGGAGGGGGATCTGGACTCCAACTCTCCGGGACGGAAGATGCTGGTAATCCTCTGGAGGATATTACTATCTCGGGTAATACCATTACTGGAGAGTCAGGGGCCGGTCGAGGACGAACGGATGGGGGGATTACCCTACGTACGGGCAATTTCCAAAACTTGCTGATTCAAGACAATACGGTGAGTGGCTTTAGTGGCGATAATCTCACGGGGTCGTTGTTGTTTACAGCGGGTACGGAGATTCCGGATCCGGATCAGGTTCAGTTGTTAGATAATGTGTTGGCTGCCGATTCTCCAGGTTTCTCGGTCTATGTTGCGGCAACAACTGCCGATATTCCAAGTTTACGAGTGGGGGATAACTTCTCGGAACCCGGAACGGCTTTAGTTGCGGGGAATGTGGCGGCGGTGGAAAATACAGAGTTTTTGTTTAGTTAGGTCAGTTCACAATGGTGACTTAGGGGGCCAGCGGTTTGGGAGATTAGTTCTCTGGGAACCGCTAGACAACTCCAGAGCAACTAAACAATTGGTGTAAAGTAGGAGTTGTCTTTTTAAGCCATGGTTGTTTTGACTCCTTCCCCAATGATGGATGATACCTTTAGCCAGCAACACCCATTACGCATCCTTTTAGCCGAAGATAATCTCGTCAATCAAAAGGTGCTGTTACGGTTGTTGAAACGGTTAGGATATGAGGCCGATGTGGCGAATGATGGTCTCGAGGCGTTGGAGGCGGTTCGCCACAGGGTCTATGATGTCATCCTTATGGATATTCAAATGCCCAGGATGGATGGGATTAGGGCAACGGAACGGATTTTTGAGGAATGGTCTCCTCCGGAACGTCCTCAGGTGATCGCGGTGACGGCTAATGTCCTGCCGGAATATGAGCGGGCCTGCGAGGCGGTGGGAATGGTGGGGTTTGTGACGAAGCCGGTGAGTCTGAAAACGATCTCTGAGGCGTTGAGTGGCTGTCAGATGACGCAACGGCAGGCGGTGGAATAAACTGAAGGGGATGTTCCTGGGGTTGACTGTTCTTTTGACCTTATCTTCGCCGCCGTCGAGTTACCGACAACTTCTGCCCTATTTACGTCCTCATCGCCGCACGATCGCCGCCGCGATCGCCTGTACGCTCGGATTTACTCTCTTTTGGCCCGTCCTCGGCTGGCTGGCGGGGCGGGTTGCTGAATATATCGGGGAGGGCAATGTGGATGGAATTGCCCAGTTGGCGGGTTGGAGTGCCTTGATTTTTTTGCTGCGTGGGGCGGTTCAATATGGCCAGGATGCGTTGATGGCTAAGGCAGCCTTTGCTACGTCGTTTGATGTCCGCTGTCAGACCTACGCTCATCTACAACGCCTCAGTCTCGATTATTTTGCGACGGCTAAAACGGGGGATCTTTCCTATCGCCTCACGGAGGATGTCGATCGCATTGGCGAGGTGGTGAATAAGGTGTTTCACCAGTTCTTACCTAGTGTTTTACAACTGGTGGTGGTTCTGGGCTATATGGTTTGGCTGAATTGGCAGCTGACTCTGGCGACGTTTCTGATTGCCCCGGTGATGGCGGGGTTGATTGGCTGGTTTGGCGATCGCCTCCTGCATGTATCTCGTCGCAGTCAAAGCCAAATCTCGAATTTAGCGGCCCTACTGACGGAACTGTTTGCGGGAATGCGTTTGGTTCAGGGATTTGCGGCGGAAGAGTATGCCAATTATCGCTTCTCCCAAGCGGCGGATCTCAATCGACGCACGAAGTACAGTGCCGAACAACTGAAGGCCCTTCAGTTTGTGGTGGTGGGATTCCTCGAAGCCATGAGTGTGCTGTTGCTGTTCTTTCTTGGGGCCTGGCAAATCTCCCAGGGAAATCTCACGGGAGGCGGCTTTGTCAGCTATGTTGCGGCGGTGGCCATGTTGATTGATCCGATTTCCTTGGTCACCAGTAATTACAATGAGTTCAAACAGGGGGAAGCTTCGGTTGATCGCGTGTTTGAGTTACTGAATCTTCAACCGTCGGTTCAGGAGTCTCCTGGGGCGATCGCCCTACCTCCAGTGACGGGCAAGTTGCAGTTTTCGGGAGTCTGTTTTGCCTATGACGCTGCTGGGGAGGACAGGATTGAGTCTCCCACTTGGATCTTAGATCAGCTCGATTTACTGATTCTCCCCGGGGAAACCATTGCCCTGGTGGGGGCTTCTGGGGCGGGCAAGTCGACTCTGGTTAATCTGATTCCTCGCTTCTATCAACCCCAACGGGGTCAAATTCTCTTGGATGGGGTGGATGTCAGTCAGGTCACCCTTAAGAGTTTACGCCGACAAATTGGCATTGTGCCTCAAGATACGGTCTTGTTTGCTGGAACCGTGGCCCAGAATATCGCCTTCGGCCAAGAGGAGTTTGATATTCAGCGGGTGAGGGAGGCGGCTGAGGTGGCCAATGCCCATGAGTTTATCTCGGCCCTGCCTGATGGCTATTTCACCCTCTTAGGAGAACGGGGGGTGACGCTCTCGGGGGGACAACGGCAACGGTTGGCGATCGCCCGGGCGGTGTTACTCAATCCTAGTATCCTGATTTTAGATGAGGCCACCTCCGCCCTAGACTCTGAATCCGAAGCCTTGGTGCAAGAGGCCTTAGAACGGATTACCTGCGATCGCACTGTGTTGATTATCGCCCACCGCCTAGCCACCGTCCGCCGAGCTGATCGCATCCTAGTCATGGAACGAGGACAATTGATTGAGTCAGGAACCCACCCCGAACTCCTGGCGGCCAACGGCCGTTACGCTCAATTCTATGCCCAGCAGTTCCATTAACTAATATCGCCTCAACACCCGACCCCTCCCCCTATCCAAACCCCGCCCAAAAAAATTAGCAAAGGGGTTGACATTTCCCAATAGATTTGCCATGATAGTAATCACGCAAACGCAAGTGAGCGTCTCGCGGGTGTAGCTCAGTGGTAGAGCGTCACCTTGCCAAGGTGAATGTCGCGCGTTCGAATCGCGTCACCCGCTTTCAAACCGCTTCGACGAAATCCCCCCAACTCAGAAAGGTTGGGGGGTATTTTTTGCCATTCTCCCGGCTAACGGTTGAGAAACTGACTGGCCAGACTGATGGCATTACTGACATTCATGCCCCCATCCCCAGATAGGAAGTCCATCAAGACGGGGTTATTGCCGGATTTGGCGTCTTTAGAGGAATTGCCGGATTTGAGTAAATTGAGGACAAGGGGCACTAAGACCGGCAGTAGGGCCTGAATTTGACTAGGATTAACCCCGGTTTTCTGACTCGCTTCCGACACCACCTCTTCCTGTTGTTTGGGAGATAGTAAAGCTTGAACCGCTTGCAGGTTGGCATTGTTGCCGCCAAACTGTTCGATGAGAGTTTGGACGGTTCCGGTTCCTTCCTGATCACATTTCGACTTGAGGCTGGATTGAACCTGTTTGCCCACCAACGACAGGAGAACCTGACTGGTATTGGCATTCAGCCCCTGACTGCTGCCACTTTGCTGAAGGGTACTGACGATACTCGTCACCTGGCCGACATTCGCTTGTAAATTGGGATCGTTAAAGGCACTGGAAATCTTTTCAAAAATGGACATTGACTATTTCGTGAGCTTGAACCTTCCGATTTTAACCTAGCTGACTCACGGCCAGGGATGAGATGCCTCGGGGCGATCGCTGTTCCAACAAACCTATGGCACAGTGGAGGAAATAGCACCCTTACCATCTCACCCGGTATCATCATGACCCAACAACCGATAGACTCCCCGGCAACGGACATAACGGACCCGGTGGATTATGATCTCCCCACCGTGAAGCGCCTACGCCGTCTGAGTTACATTCTGGATAGTTCCATTCCCATTCCGGGGACTGGGTATCGTATTGGCATTGATCCGATTTTGGGGTTGCTGCCGGTTTGGGGTGATATCGCGGGGGCAATTTTGTCGGGGTATATCGTCTTAAATGCCCTGAAGCTGGGGATTTCCCGTAAGCTTTTGCTAACGATGATCTATAACATTTTGGCAGAGAGCATCATTGGGGTGGTTCCGGTTCTGGGAAACATTTTTGATGCCACTTGGAAGGCCAATATGCGTAATATGCGGCTATTGGACGCCCATATTGGCAGTCCTAGCCCCAGTCGTAAGGTGAGTCTGGGATTTATGCTGTTGGTGCTTCTCGGGGGACTGCTGCTGTTGGTGGGGGGACTGGTGGTTGCTGTGGTGATGTTGAGATGGTTAATTGGCCGTATTTGGGGGTGAATCAAGTGTTTGATTTATTAATCTTTTGACTCTGTGGTTCCCCTCTTCCTCCCCAAAAAACCCTCTCCTGGCTTCAGAAGAGGGGCAATAAAGAACAATGACGTTAAACCGTTAACTTACGCGGTAACCGTGGCTTCTTGGAAGTTGGGGATGGAGTTGCGAAGCCGATCGCCATACAGGTCCAGAGCGTTACCACCGAGGAGGGCCGCGAGGTGGTCGCGATCATAGTCCGCCACCGTCGCGGCATCGCGGACACAGTTCGGAAGGACACCATCCCAGTGACCATAGTCCCCAGAGAAACAGGCCACTCGTTTACCCACTTCACCCATGGCTTGGGGAAGATAGGCCGGACCGGGATCGTCAGACTCAAAGGTGACAAAAATTTGTCCCCGTTCAAAGTACTCCATCGGGTCCCGATGACGTAAATCGTAGTGTTCGTAGAGGCTGGCGTCGTCGATGTTGCGGGGGTCTTTTTCTTTCGTCCACAACATATCAAACAGGTTTTTCACCTGGCTGAAGATGTTGACGCTGTTCCCCCGTTCTTTGATCATCAGTTGGGTGACTTCTTGCAAAGAGGGTTGGTAGGGGTTTTTGGGATCGAAGTCACGAATCCGTTTTTCCCAATGTTCGTGGAAGGAGTGGGACAGGTCGGGAAGCCAACCGCAACCGCCTTCAACGAAGCCAATCCGCAGGGTGGGGAATTTCTCAAACGCACCGTCAAACACCATCCGCGCCATGGCCATTTGTTGCTGGTTGCGCTGGACGAAGATGTGGTTGAGGACGAAGGTTTCCATGTGATCAGCGATTCCACCGACCATGTCAGAACCGGGTCCACCATGTAAGCCGAGGGCGATGTCGAGATCGACGGCGGCTTCAAAGAGGGGGTAGAAGTCCGGGTGGCTGATATGTTTGCAGGTGCGGACTTCGGGGAAGGCGTTGGGGGCCGCTGGATGGGGAATGGGGATGTTGGGAGAGGTGGCCACGCCAACCATACCCAGTTCGTTGACGCAGCGATACATTTCTTTGACTGCTTCGTCGACGTCTTGCAGGGGAACCACGCCGATGGGTTTGAGGCGATCGCCCCATTTGCGGCAATCTTCAGCCATGTAGTCGTTGTAGGCTTTGCACAACGCCACGGCGAGGTCTTTATCAAAGATGCTGGAGAAGGTGAGGTTAAAGGTTCCGTAAATAACGTGAACATCTACCCCTTCTTGGTCCATGTCTTGGATGCGGCGGCTGTTAAACAACGCGCCGAGGGTGGTTTCCGGGTGTAGGGTGCGGAAGCCACCTTTTCCGAGGCCTTCGGGTTTGGGGAAAATCCGGGGTAAGTCGGTGGTTCCGGTGACGGGGTTGTAGTCCATCACCCGGGCCCGCTGGTCGCCGAGGCGATCGACAATCATACCAATGCGGTTACGATAGGCGGGATCGACATAGTCCCGGAAAATCATCGGATTCTCGACTTTGTGTGCGTCGGCATCGATGACTAAAAGTCCGTCATACATAATGGTGTTCGGTCCAGTGACAATGAAATAAATGAAAATAAATGCAAGCCCTTTGGCACAGGCGACAAGATAAAGCCATATTTTGCCAAAAGCCTATCTGAAGATAGCGAATTTTTTGGCAGATAACAAGGTTTCTATATCTTGGTCTGTTTTGTGCAGCATCAGGCTGGGTTTAGTCGTCAGTTTGTGCCATCTGTTAGATTGGCACAGGTGAGGCGGAAGATTAGGGATCTTTCGGGGTTAAACGGGAGTGCGATCGCCCTTAATCAAGAGGCGACGTAAGCCAAACCAACGTTCAAAAGACCAGGAAAAGGAGGCGAGAATCGTCACTCCAGGATACTTGAAAAATGCAGGGTGATTTTTCTCAAACACCGCATGACCGCCCCAAGCGGAAATCTGGCTAATCACCAAGAAAATGAGACTAATTTTAGGGTTAATCCAAAGTAAGACAATGGCAGATAAGGCCAAGAAGTTGGTGACGTGGTGCAACCCTTGATTGATGGGGTGCTGATGACTGGCAACAAAGTGCGCTTTTGCCTCTTGCAAAATACTCATGGAATAAGACTCCGTAAACAATTCGGGGCTAGATTTTGATTACCATAGCACCGATTACCACCATTGCAATTCCAGATAGCCCCGTTGAGGAACCTGGCCTTCTTCTTCACTGAGCCAATCCACCTTTTTGTAGGTTCCAAAGACGTAATCCCACCAATCGACGGCTAAACCGAAGTTATGATGCCACATTTGATATTTATGGTGGACATAGTGAACCGGCATGGGCATCCAGAAGCACTTGCTGGGGTTCTCATGTTGCAATTGGTGTGCGTAGGCGGAAAAGAGGGCGTAGGCTAAGGCCCCCATGAGCCAGCCTAACCCCACCTCTAGGGAAATGGCGAAGGGCAACACCATGGCAATGGCGGCACCTTTGACGTAATCCCGAAACTCCCACAACACCCCTTGCCCTTCATTGCGGCGATGATGATCTCGGTGACGTTCCCCAAAGCGGGGGGAATGGTGCATCAGGCGATGAATCCAATACTCTACAAAGCTCGAAAAGATAAATGCCAAGATGCCAACGGCGATCGCAGTCCACATATACAACTCCTCTATTTTGTCAAGGCTATTTTGTTAAGGATTAGTTTAATCGCTTAATCGGTAATCAGTGAACAACCATAATCTTTACCCCAGCCTGGTTTTCTGTCAATAGGCCAGGTGATTAAGTGTCCACTCCCAGCGGGGAGACTCCCCTCTAACCCCTGATGTTACCAAGGATTTCCGATGTTGGTGAAGGCAGACCAATAGTAGGGATGGGAAAGATCTAATCGTTCAACCTGATCGGGCAATGGAGACCCCACCAGAGTTCCAGGGGGCAGATTATCGCTCAAGGGGGGCGGCGTAAAATCCAAGTCACCCCGTAGGGCCGCTAATTGGCTACGACGGAGGGCAACGGCGGGAGTGGGAGCGGTTTTCAGTTGCTCGTAAAACTCACTCATCAGTAGGAGGGTCCCCAAATCACTGACCGCCCAAAGACTTGCTAATACTGTAGGAATGCCCGATTGAACGGCTAAGCCGGCAAAGCCCAACTCCGCTTGCAAATCTCCCCGGGCCGTTGAACAGGCACTTAAGACTAACAACTCCACCGGGGAACTTTGCCAGTCTAACTCCCGCAGCCCGGTTAGGGAGAGTCGTTGATCCCAAAACTGAAGATAAGAGGCATCGGCATCTCCCGGTTGAAATTGGGCATGGGTGGCTAAGTGGATAATGCTGTAATCCTGCTGCTGACGTTGTTCCTGTAAATTGACAAGGGTAAAACTTTCATTGAGGAAACTCTGGCCCTGCCATAAGCGAGGCACAATTGAGGCTAATTCCAGAGGAACCGCCGGTAAGGGGGCAGCATCCTGGAACTCGGAGGCTCCCATGGCCAGAACTTGGGCATTTTGCAGCGATCGCGATCCTGTATCCATGAGAAGATAACCGGGAATGCGACCGAGACTATAGGTTTCAATTAAAAACCGCTCGCCATCATGGAGGGCTGCCATGGGTAAGGTTCGCAATCCCTGCCCCAAGGAGAAAATCAGATGTTCAATGCCTTCTGTCTCTAGATGCTCGCTCAGGGGAGAGACGAGCCACTCATGGAGTTGTTGAGCCAATTGACGATAGGCGGTGCTGCGACGTCGTCGGGGGTTGAGCAATTCATCTTCAAAGTCGGCAACGGTTTGCAGCAGTTCCTCCTGAGTCACGGCAACTCGCTCTTGAACGGCCAGTCCGCTGGAGGTGGCTAAAATCAGTTCTAATTCCTCATCATGGGGAATGGCGTAGAGAATGGCGGAGGTTTGACGATTAGCCAGAGACTGTTGGGCGAGGATGTCAATCATCTCGGTAAATTCGGGGCTGCGATCGCTCAAGGGAACCCCGAAATACTCGGAATACTGTTGTTCCCAGCCTACCTCCAGATTTTGCCAACGCTCAATTAAGGCATTGGCATCCTCAGCCCAGCTTTTGCTGGCAACTAGGGTTAAACTCAGCAGCGTCACGGCACTAAGGGCAGACCGTTGTAGGAGCTTTAATGTCATTGATTCTTAACCGATAGGGGAATCGTCCCCATATTAGCCATTTTGAGTTAAATCTAACCCTTGAGGACAAACGGTAGGGCTTGACTGAGGGTCCAGGCATCAACGCCCAACATCCCCCGTTGCTGTTGCGCCTGTAATGCCCCTTGGGCGTGCCACCAGACGGCACTACTCACCAGGGGGGCGATCGCCCGCTCCTGACAGGCGCCAATCGCCACCAACCCCGCCATGAGTCCTGTTAAGACATCCCCAGACCCTCCCCGCGCTAAGGCTGGGGTACTCTCGGGGTTAATGGTGAGGGAACCATCTGGACTGGCAATCACCACCCGTGCGCCTTTGAGAACAACGAGGGCCCCTGATGCCTGAGCCGCCTGTTGAGCCGCCTCCCCAGGGTGAGGGCTGGACGGGTGGGGGAAGAGGCGACGAAACTCTCCGGGGTGGGGGGTGAGGATGAGAGGGGAAGACCGCCAAGGGGTGATGTTAGCTTCTCCCCCTTGCCAATCTGAATCAGCGGCGAGCAGGTTGAGTCCATCGGCATCGAGGACTAAGGGTGCGTTCACCTGGAGAGTCTGCTGTAATAGGGCTGGAGTCTGTTGGGTTAAACCGGGTCCGAGGGCGATCGCATCATAGCGGTCGAGATCGCAGTCGCCGGGCAATTGGGCGATCGCCCCCTCAGGGGTTTCAGGACAGGCCAGAACTAGGGCTTCAGGAACCTGCTGATTCAGCAGCGGTTGCAGAGACTCGGGAACCGCCAGAGTGAGCATTCCCACGCCACTGGCCCGAGCGCCCAACGCCGCTAAACTGGCAGCACCGGCATATTGACGAGATCCGGCAATGAGCAAGAGTTGTCCCTGTTGATATTTATGGGTTGACCGAGGACGAGGCAACGGTAAGGCACGGCGGGCGCTCTCTGGGGTGATGCGTTGCCATGAGGGAGAGTCACCCAACACCGCCACTACATCGGCCCTAGGAATATCAAAATCCAGCCGTTGCACCTCTCCCAATATGTCTAAAGCGGCATCCTGAAAGAGTCCCCGTTTCCAAAGTCCTAAACAGAGAGTGACATCCGCTTGAAACGCCACCCCCAACACCTCCCCAGTATCCGTGTGAATGCCAGAGGGAATATCAATACTCAGTCGTTGCTGAGGCTGTTGGTTAACCCAGGTGATGAGGTCGGCCAGTTTCCCCTCAATGGGGCGAGTTTGTCCAAAGCCAAATAGGCCATCAAGAATGACCTGACATCCTTGCAACTCCTGCCAGGTTTCCAGGACGGGAATCCCCAGAGATTTAGCATAGTCAAAATGGGCTTGGGTGAGGGGTTTTGCTTTGTCTAAGGGGCGATAGATGGAGACGGGATAGCCCTGAAACCACAATTCCCGGGCCACCACGAGGGCATCGCCGCCATTATGACCGGGACCCACTAACACCCCCAGATGAGGCGGGTTGGGGGTCTGCTGGCTCAGCCGGTGCTGAATCCATTGGGCAATGCGTCCGGCGACTTTTTCCATTAATGCCGCCACTGGGAACCCGGCGTCAAATAGGCGAGTTTCAATGGCGCTCATTTCTGCCGCGCTGACGATGACGCGATCGAGGTCTAACTCGACAGACATACTCTCGGTCTCCTGAATCCTGACTTGAGGATTATTTTAGGATGAGCGGAGGGAGGAGCGATAGCTGCCGAAGAGTTGACCGTTGGCAGAGGTTAGGGGCAGGGATTGAACATGTTTCTCAACCACCTGCATCACCTGATTGGGCCGAGCGGGTTTACTGAGAAAGTCCGAGGCCCCACAAAGATTGGCCCGGACTCGATCTATGGTTCCATCACTCTGGCTGAGGATGATGATGGGGGTGGCTTGAAAGACGGAGGTTTTGCGTAGAAAACTGCAAAAGTCTGAGCCGTGAATCAACGGCATATTCAGATCTAGGAAAATCAGTTCCGGCTGTTCTTTGAGTAACAGGGGTAAGTCTTGTAAGGGATTTTGAATAAACATTAGCCGGAAACCCCGAGGTTCAATAATTTTACGTAGGTATTCTCCGGCGGTGGGGCTATCGTCAATATAGGCGAGGGTTCGACAGGGAGGGGCAACAGCGGCGGCCACCATTTGCATCTGTTCAAAGGGAGAGGGTAAATCATCCACCTGGCGCAATTGAAGGGTTCCCTGTTCAACGAAGTGGTGTAGGGTGCGGGTTAGGTAGGTGAGCGATCGCCGTTGGCGTTGGGCGATGTCCCAGAGGGTATATTGACCGTTAAATAGGGTTCGTACGGAGGTCGCTGTGAGGGAGAGGTCGCTATCAGCGGTTTTACCGGTCCAGAGGGGGGCTTGATCGGGGCAGATGTAGGTTAACCCCATGGCTTGCCATTGTTGCCAGAGGTCTCGCACTGAGGTCAACAGCCGTTGAAATTCTTTGGGGGATAGGCCCAGGTGCGACTCATGGGGTTCAATTTGCCCGGAGTCGGTCCATTTGCAGGTGAGATCTTTGGGGGTTAGGGTGGCAAAGAGGACTTCAGCGGCGATCGCCCCTAACACGGCTTTCCCGGTTGAGAGTTCCAAGGTTTGACTCGAAACGGCACGATGCAGCAGTTGATATTCCCATAATCCTTTGGGCGTTGCACCCTGGACATCTAGCCGCCAATGGGGACAGTGACGACTTAAAGCCCGTTGCCAACGACGAACCCGATGCTGTCCTCCCCAAGCAAAGAGAAATCGCCCCTGGAGAAAGTAGTAGTGCCACTGCTCCCCCCGTACCGTAATACTAAGTTTTCCTGTTTTAGCCGACTTATGGATATTGGCAAACGCCCTGAGGAGGGTGTTTACACCGGGTAGATGGCAGACCATGATGGCAAGATGAAAGTAATGGCTGACTTTATTGTAGGGCCGTAGAATCACTAATTTCTATCCCTAACATCCTCCCAGCGTCGAATCAAAGATTACGGCGTGGGGTTCCGAATTCAACCACCAAACTTATCAAGCAAGCTTTCGCTAACTTGACAGAGGTATTAGATGTCCTTGGGCGTTAATTCGGGAGTGTCCCCCCCTACTCACCTGTTCGGTCGGCTCCACGGCTTCTAATTGGTCATGTTTAAGGCAAAATTGGACATAATACCCGTCTGCCCGACGCACAACCCGAACTCGTTTAATTTGCTCAGGTTGATAATGGTTAAGGTCAAACGCTCCTCTCATGCGAAAGGTTCCTGCCTTAAATCCATCAGTAAACGTTAAAGACTGCCTATCTTCAGAAAGCTTCCAGCCCGTTGTCTTGTACTCAACTGACCTTGCCTTCTTTAATTTTGGGTATCCCTTCTTTTTGACCGATGGACTTTGGCAATTCTCGTAGAAAGGCTTAATTGACTGCCACGCCCTTTCAGCCGAGGCTTGACGAGCTTGGGAGTTAAGTTTCTTTGCCCATTCATACTCTTTTGCCAGAACCGCACAGAGAGCAGATAGATC
>SMDP01000119.1 GCA_012911965.1 Geitlerinema sp. P-1104 | reverse complement strand
GACTATTCCCAGCCTGTGGAGTACGAGGACATTGAGGCGGATGCTTGGTCTGAGGAAGAGGATGCACGGGTGTATGACCCCCCGAAGGTCAACATTCCTCAGAAGACTAAGCAACCCGAGTATGAAGAAGAGGCCGGCTATTAAGACGTTACTCTCGTGTACTCTCGTGTCATGGCTCCAGCCGTGACACGTCCCCCCGGAGGCTCTGCCTCCCTAAGACTCTAGAGTCTCTGAATCGAGAGTCTGTTGCTCAAACTTTAGGGTTTTGCAGTTCTCAAGCACCGTGCGAGCCACATCCTCGGGAATCCCCTCTGGGATATCAGCGTCAATCTCTAGGGTGATTCGGATCTTCGCATTGTTTAGGGAGGTTAAGTGTTGGATGACTTCATCCGTCACTTGTCCCACATCCCGATTCAGCCGCAACGCATCCAGATGAACCGTTCCGCGAAATCGTCGTAAAACTACTGGTGGCTCTGGTGGCTTTGGAATTGAATTGTCTTCGCTCTCATCAGAGGACGTTTCTCCCTCGTTCCAACCTCCCTTGCGTTCCCCAACCGTTGCGCCAGTTGAGTGTTGTCCAGAGACGGAACCCCGCTTTTGTTCCTCTTTGGCTCGCATTTCGTCGAGTTGTTGTTGAGCAATGTCCGGTTTAACAATTAAACAATTACGACTAATACTCGGGTTAATTCCAGTCCCAGCTTTTAGGTTTTGATAGGTTCCTGTTTCCTCATCAAATCCTTCAGCATAGGCGAAATAGTCAGTCCAAACCGTTGACATGACACCCGCCTCGATCGCCCCTAAAAGAACCCGTTTATCCGTCAGTCGAGGTAAATAGAGATATTGGGTGAAATATTGCCAAAGTTGTTCGAGGTCAATGTGATTGCGATCGCGCCAAATAAACGGGTCCAGCACCTCAAGCACCAAAACATCGGGGCTAAAGGTATCCGATAAACTTTCCTCATGAAGCGCCTTCTGGCTGGCCCGCTGAACCAGAGACTGGGGACTTTGCAGACGGGTACTTTTCCATTCGATCGCCCCGCTGGCTTCAGGTTGGTCAGGAACCACTAACCATTGATAGGTATCCGTTAGCAGTTTTTTAACATCTTGATCCGCCTGTTGTTGCTTTGTGCGGGCTTGTTTGGTCTGAAACGGATCTAAATTCAACTCCTCTTTCTCCTCCAGAATTGCCGTCCAAGCGAGATATAGCGCCGCCGTCTTTTCTAACCCCTCTAACTTTTGCTGATCTCCCGCTAGAAACAAGAGGGTATTTTTGTAATAGCGAGGGCTGCTATCCTTGTGGTTCAACACCTCCTCAACCCACTCTTGCGCGGGATTCTCCGCCTCGGTTTTCTTCGCATAGGGAAACTCCGGCGGAACGATGACCAGACGCACCCCAGCATCGCGATCATCGGCGATATCACCACTGGAACTTGGGGCCACATGAACCGCTGCAAACTGACCGCGATCGCGTTCCCCCTTCAGTCGTTTCACCAGTTCTTGGAACACCAAATAGCGATCGCCCTCACTGAGAAACTGATTAGTCCGTTCCTGAGCCGTGCGGTTCACATTCGGCTGAGTCGAGACCCAGTAACGATTCCCATCCACATAAAGATAGGTTCCGCGATCGGTCAGTCGTCGCAGTGCATCGCCAAACGTAGCCACCGTCTCCCCCGGTTGCACACAGCCGAGGCGAATGCGACGATCCTCTAACCCCCGCGTCGCGGCCCGGAGAGTGGGAGCCGATCCCATATAAATGGTGCGGGTGACGCGACGACAAGCCGAATAGCGACCGAAATTGGGATATTCGCGATCGATGGCCAGAGGTAAAGAATTGGCCCCATCCACATCCTTATCAATAATGGGAATCCAATTATCCTCTAAATAGCGGGTCAGTTCCGACTGCACTTGAGCATCATCCATCGGTACTGTTCCCGGCATAATCATTAAACTGCCATCATTGCGTTCCCAGAGGGTATGAATCACCTTGGCCATCAGCCGCAACACCCCCCGCGTGCGCTGAAACTTCTCTAAACTGGACCAGTCCGAATAGAGGCGATCGAATAACTCGGGATGAATCGGATAGGCCTCTCGCATCCGCCGCTTATAATCCGCTTCCTTCGTTTCCGTGGGGAACTCCTGACTTTGATTGCGGTACATCTGCCAAAAGGCATTAATCACCGCATCCCGTTGCGCAAACAGGGTCAAATCCTCACTTCCCTGAAACAACCGCCGTCGGACAATCTCAAAGCTTTCCTCCGCACTGGCCGGCCGCCAGGGAGACTCCACGCGACCGATCGCATTCTTGAGGCGTTCGGTGGCTTCCTGTCCCTTTTCTCCCCCTTTCTCGATATCCGACGAGGGAATACTCACCACCAACAAGGTATCTTTGGCATTCTTCGCCGACTCACTCAGGGTTTGGGCAAAGGTAAACTGAGTGTCAAAACTGCCCCCCGCTAAATCCGGTTGGTCATGGAGTTGGCGGGCATAGGCCACCCATTCATCAATTAGAATTAGACAAGGAGAAAAGCGGTTAAACAGTTGTTTGAGAGCATCGCCGGGATTGGTCGCCGTTTCATCAGCCTCCCGCAGCATCTCATAACCCGCTTCTCCCCCCAATTGCCAAGCCAGTTCCCCCCAGAGGGTTTTGATGAAGGGGGGACGGTTGCGCATTCCTTTACCATAGTCTTTGATACCACTGGGGGGGAGTTTGTTGCCCACTAACACCGCCAGATTGACATTTTGGGGAGGCTGCTGGAGGCCCGTTTCCTGAAAAATCTCCTCCATCCCCGGTAAATCCTTAATCTGGAGCGCCTGACAGAGGTGATAGAGGGCTAACATGGCGTGGGTTTTCCCGCCGCCGAAGTTGGTTTGTAATTCAATGACGGGATCTCCGGCTTGACCGGTTAAACGCCGCAGAGCGTTGCTCAGAAGCTGTTTTAAGCCTTCGGTGAGATAGGTGCGGCGGTAGAACTCGGTGGGGTCACGATATTCATCGGAGCCTTCATCGAGATAGACTTCCCAAAGATCAGCGGCGAACTCCGCTTGTTGGAACTTCCCCGACGCCACATCGGGATGAGGGGTGACAATCTCGCGCCAGGGTTTCAGTCCACTTTGGGGTTGGCCTTCTGTGGGGGTGATGGCGACTTTACGGCTTTCTCGTCGGGCCTCGGTTTCATAGCGCAACCGCATCACTTCCTGTTTGTGTTTCTCCACTTGGCTGGCTTCTGGGGCGGAAATGGCGGTTAAGAGGCGGGCGATGCTATCGAGGGCGCGGTAGGTGTCATCCGTCGAAAAACTGGTTTGGTGCGCCCAGTCGTTGCGGGTGTCGCGCAATTCACTGACGATGCTGCGTTCGGAACGACCCAGGATTTGCCGGAAGATGTCGTTCCACTGTTCCCACATGAGGATGAGGAGGGCGGATACGTCGTTATCGAGAACCTCTTCGACGGATTTACGGGCGACATAGCTATCGGGGAGAGAGGCGGAGGCGCTGAGTAACCAGCGATCGCCATAATTGGCTTTCATTTCCCGTTCAACGAAGGGATAAAGTCCTTCTCGCAGGAGGCTGAGGGCGCGACCGACTCGTTCGTGATTGCTGATAGCCATAGGAGTGAGGGTGAGGTGAACAATACGGAAATGAGAGGTTTAAAAGGAGGACTGGGTGCAGCTAAATTAACCGTCTTGTTATTTTTTAAATCCGTTTTTGTGCAGAAACTAGCAAACTCTTATTTTAAAGATTGGTATTTATATAATAATGGGTTTTTTATTGAAACCCATCTGCGAGAAGTGGTTATCAAATGTGAATACATCACGGATCCCATGTTGATTCATGATGACGTAAGATGTGCAATCTGTGAATGACCATTGCTTATCTATGTTAAACCTTTCAAAAACCTCCCAGCTAAGCTTATCAATTGATTCTGTCACATAAAGCAATTCAACAACTTTCCCTGTCATTAAGTTTTCGATTGCTTTACGAAACTGAATGGTTTTATGATAGCCGACATTGTCCAATAGTAGTGTGTAGGTTTCATCTAAAATGTAATTGGTAATAACCATGCATTTTCTTTCTTGTGTGCATTCATCACGATAGCTTGTCGCTCTTGTGTGGTTATCATCTCGGCTGTCGTACAGGGCAACCCATGCGCTAGTATCAACAAAAATGGATTGACTTTTCATTGAGTTAATATTTCTTGTAAAGATAGCGGTCGTGGTGAATAGAAGGATTATCTAATTTTCCCGGTATCGCATCATCTCCTAACGTTGCAAAGACCTCCCAAGCATCTTCAGTAGTATCAGTATTTTCACTTAAAATTGGGGGATTATTAGCGCTATCATCGATATTTTCACTTAGAATTGGGGGATTATTAGCGCTAACTGGGGGAGATGGGATGGTCTGGTTCAGTTTTGCAACTACCGTCTGTTGTTCATCCTCGGGTAAGGAATGAATCATCTCAATGATTGAATCGACTAATTTGCTGTTCATGATGATATCTACGTGACAACGGCGGTTGAATCAGACGGGTTAGGCGTCAAACAATTCTGTTTGTTTCGGCTTGGCGGCAAATTCACTGGAGAGACGGGTGATTTCGGGCCAGGAGATGACGAGACTATTATAGGCGATCGCCTCCGAGGACCAGTTCTTGCGATCGCACAAATTATAGAGACGATAGGCTAAATCACGAGCCACCTCCACCTCCACTTCTTCCCCATTCAGGGCCGCCAACAACTCCGCCGCGCCGATTTCTCCTTTCTGTAGCAGTCGCTGAATCAGATGTTGAGTGAGTTCCCAATGGGGGATACGGCTGTCCCCTTGGGGAGTCCAGTCTTCCGGGAGTTCCTCCCGTTTCAGCAGGCGGACTTTTCCCGCCTTGGCGGTTAAAATTCCCGCGTCTTCCAAGCCTTGAACACTGGTGTTGCGGGCTTTCGAGAGGGTTTCCGCATCGCCGTATTGTCCGGGATTAAATTGATACTGTTCAAACCAGGTTAAGGCCCAACGGGTATCACTATCAAATTCTCCTTCTTGTTCGGTGAGGTATTCATCGAGGAGTTGGTTAATCAGTTGTAGGGCGCTGCGGACCGTGAGGGGGGAACCGTCGGTTTCCAGGACGGCGCGATATTTGGAGTAAATCGCCATCCCCGGCCCAATACTGGCTTGGGCGAGGTCAACGGGGGCGATGTTTCCCTGTTGCAGCGTTTTTAGGGCTTTCGGGAGTTCCCATTTCAGTTCCTTGAGGAATTGGCGGCGGCTGGTTTTGGGGGCGTTTTCTGGGCGAGGGCGACAGACAAGGACAATGGAGGAAGCGAGGGCGTTTGAAGCTTGTCCTCTCATGCGCCTTGCTAACTCTGTTCGCATTGGCCAGGTTCCACCAATACTAAAATTAGCCTGCATCAAGCCTTCCAAAATCGTTTCCCAACCCGTAGAGGCTACATGGTCATTATTATCAGTTTCTGTTTGTTTTAGGGCATAGTAAACAGTTACTGGGTAGTCTTTATGGTTTAGATTATTGATACAGTTAAATACTTTAATTAAACTGGATTCAAAAAAATCTTTTGCGTTTTTCTTCCCACCGTGGCGAAATGGATCTGCTACCATTTCGTTGGACTTTGGAACTAACAAGGTACTGCAAATTTCAGGATATATTGAACCCACAGATTGACGTAGCCATGCATAGAAAAAGTCAGATAAATCTGAATAGGGAACTGCATCATAGTATGGAGGATCGGTAGATACAAAAACACTATTCTTCATATTTTGTATCTGACTGGCACTAGCCTGTACAACCCTTCCTATCAATGATTCTATTTCATTAAAGTACAAACTTTGCAAGATTGATTCGATTGTTTCTATTCCTCCTTGATAGTTGCCACTTGAATTGGAGAATGTATTGCTCTCAGCAAAATCCCATGTCATAGATAGAGCTTGCCTTGTAAAGGTATTGCGAGCATGTTCCCTATTTGAAGCCCAAGTAGCAATTGTTGAATTTCTATCAGCTATTTTATCAACCGCAAAAGCCAAATAAACGGAAATCGCCTCCCCATACGCTCTCGCCCCAGTCCCGCCATCATTCAACGGAATCTCATCTGCCGATAACCCCGCCGCCAGAGCATCTTGAATCGCCTTCTCTTTGGCTTCACTTACCAAATCACTAAATGTCGTTAACGCGACCAATTGACGAGAGGTGAATAAATCAGCGTGTTTCGTCATGCCATAATTTTGGACTCGAAACCCTAACGCTTCTTTGGGTAAATCCGTTTCCGGCTTCCATTTAGGTTGAGCCGAATTCGCAATCTGCTCCTGTTCCTCCGTGGGCGACAGATAAATCCGTCCGCTCTTTCCTTCCGCCACAATAGCCATCAACTGCGCCCCCATGCGCCCTCCACGACCTTCAGACCGCACATACTCCAACCCCACCGGCGTTCCACAAGCCAGACAAACCGCCCCCTTGCGGCTCACCGTTCCCTCCGGGACATCTCCTGTTCCCGATTGCACCTGAAAGCGAATCCGAGGAACCGCCGCCTCCGTTCCCCCAGTCGCATCTTCCGCACTCGACCCCGCCTCCACAATCGGTTTAACCCACGCCTCTTTTTTCTTCTTCGTCGAAAGCTTAAAACTCCGCACCAAGGGCATTTGACACCCACACGCCGGATTGGGACAAGTCACCGTCCGCGCCCACAACCAAGCAATCACCGTCGCCGTCTCCCCATTCTCCAACGCCACCGGAGGATAGAGATGGCCAATCCGTTCCCAGGCCCGCTCACGCATCCAAGCGCCATAATATCGCACATCCGCCGCCAAACCCTGAGCGCCTTTCCAGGACTCCAAAGACGTCCTCGGCCGGTCCTCCCCATTCACCGGCGCTAAATTAGCAAACTTGGGCGGAATCTCAATCAACGCCTTGTTAATCAACACCGCCACCGGGTTTAAATCACTCGCATGGGCCTCCAACCCCAACCGTTGCGCCTCCAGAGGAATCGAGCCACCTCCCGCAAAGGGGTCATAAGCCGGAGGTGCATATTCAGCGATATACGCCCGCACTGCGTCCGCTTCCTGGGGCGGTTCCTCTCCCCGGTCCCAAGCCAAACAGCGAGCAATCTCCCGTTGCGCCGCTTCCACAATCTCCGGTTGCTTCACGTCATCCCAAGACACCAAACCGCGCACTTTTTGCTTCGGCTTCCCCTTCTTGTCCGTCTCAATGACAATCCGGCCCAAAATATCAAACAGCCGTTGTCGTTCCTGAGTCTGTTCGGGTTCCGTGGGGAATTTCTCGGGCCAACTACTGGGGTCATCCACCAACGAGGCCCAAAGCACCGCCCGACAAGCCGCCAACGGTCGCCGCGCCCACCACAGATGTAGGGTAGAAGGATGGCCATGGCGAATCGACTTCTCCCGCGCCGACTCCATATTGATGGCTTCGAGGGGGAGGGCGACTTCGATGAGTTTCTTACGGTAGGTCATGGGGAGCAGTTGAACACATAGTCCTCACTGTACCCCAACCGTTAGCCAGGAAACCAGCCCAGCTCAAAAGACCGTCATGACGGTGGACTCTCCTCTGTGGACTTGGCCGGAATCTCAAACTCAAGGGGGCCAGCGGTTCGTCCAGGGATGACTCCCACCCGTTGCAGTAAATCGCTCCAGGTTATTTTGCAATTCAATAACGCATCTTTGGGAAGAGTTCTAATTAATACCTTATGAGAACCGATAGAATAGACTTGATTGAGTTCTCCTCGGCGAAAGCGTCGGGTATTTCCAGGGGCAATCACAACGCCAATCACTCGATAGGATTCTGGCTGATGATACACCTCATCTAAGGCTTGGGACTCTCGAAAAATCTCTCGTCGCTGTATGATTTGCTGAATCGATTGTTTGAGTTGCTCAAATTTTTGGTCTTCCTGGGCTTCTTTTACTAAAACATGACGCAGTTCTACAACAATTAGATAACAACTCTCGTCGGTATAGCCCATAACCAAATAATCGGCTCGCTTCCCTGACCACTGCTGTTTCGTTTCGGCATAATTGGCATAGTTTTCCAGTTCACAAACTGCCAAACTATAGTCATCTGCCTGTAAGATACACCAATAATAGAGCTTTTTACCGGAGAGGTCTTGGTGCAACAAAATTTCCTCTCCGGCTGTAACAACAATACAAAAGTCATCAAAGGATTTGGGAGAACTCGGTTGAGGAGTTGTCACCATCTCCGAGGGCAACTCCTTCCCGGTACAATCTAGGGCCATTTTCGATTAGCTCCATAACACATTATAAGCTTGAATCTGATTATATTCCACTTCCAAATCTCCCAACACATGAGCAAGCTGACTTTCATCGATTTCTTGTGAATCTGGGTCAAACACAGAGGTCACTGTGCCATCGTTAAACAAATAAGCAGATAGCTGATCTGGACTCAATCGTTGCGAGAGGTTCGGAAGTTCAGAAAACTCTTGCTTGGGTAAGTTTTTATCTGCTAACAATAAATTATTTAGCACATACAACACCAACAAAGAATGAGTAGTAATCACCAGGCGAAATCCATGATTACACAAATAAGCCAAAAGCTTCGTAATTGCCACTTGAGCCGACGGATGTAGATGAGTTTCGGGTTCTTCAATGTGAATAAATAAAGGTCGGTCTGATGGCGTTTGACTGAAGAGAGCTTGAGCAATCGAGACCATGGGCCAGGTTTCCATTTGTCCAGAAGACGCCATTTCGATCTCAATGGGACGTTCACTCGCTTGAGGGAGCCATTGCCAATGTCGAGCATAGGGGCCTCTCTTGGAAAATACGGCACGTCCTCGCAATTCCCCCGTAATAATTTGGTCAATCTCAGCCGCTTCCTGGGGAACCTCTTCCCCCAGTTCTTGCCATCCTTGATGAATCTTAGCCGCCGTCAACAGTACGGTGGTAAACTCCCGCATGGTAATGGGTAAATCAGGACTTCCCAAAGCTTGAGGGTCTGTGTTAATCAAGCGAGAAAAAAATGAGCGTTCTGCGGGGACAAAAATAGAGCGAGCTTTGAGAGTCCCAGACTCAATAGGATTGTCAGCAATTTGGCTTAACCAAGATTCAATCTCTCGGCGAAATGAGGGATTAGCGGTAATTTTGCGGTTTGACTCATAGCAGGTCACTCCCCAATTTTTCGAGGTCTCCTCACGGGTATTCTTGATATAATCCAGTTTAACCCGATTTCCCATCACAAATGAGGAAAAGGCACGGGTACTATTTTCTCCCGAACGGATACCCTCAATAATTTTGCGAACGGTGACATGAGGAGATTCTTGTCTGGAATGGTTAGCGATGAGGTATTGAGCATCTCGAAAGAAATACAAGAGTTGACTAATTAACGATTTCCCCGTTCCTTGAGGACCAATAAACACAGTCAGAGGAGACATTTCTAAGGTTAAAGGAGCATCCAGAGCGTTTAAGGGTCCTAAATGTCCGTCAATTCTCAGTTGTTCTCTAACGTTTGCTGTTGTGTGTGATGTTGTCATGTCAGTGGTCTTGTCAGTGGTCATGGTTAACACGAAGTGATATTAAGAATTCCTTGTCCACAAATCTTGCCAATTATAGTTAATACTACTCGCAGCAAAATCCGGTTCTCGTTGAAAGGGGCGTTGTACATAACGCAGCCGACGGCTGGGAACCTCCACTAAGGCCAGAATATAACTATCAGGGCGGTTTAGGGCCGTGAGAATCTCATTTTTAGTCACGGTGACGGTTTGCGCCCCTTCCCGTCGCCCTTTCACTTCAATAAACCGCAATTGTCGAGTTTGCGGATTGAGGGACTCAATATCATACCCACAGTTTTCGCCGCTGACATCTCGGGGGTGATAGCCTAAGTCTCGTTCCTTCTCCATCACCACTTCCATAGCCGCCAGTTCAACCGCTTTGCGATGTTCGGCTGAGGGACTCAACTCGTCCCCAGAGGAGGTATCTTGCACCGAAAAACGGTAAGCGGGAATGATTAAAGCCACCCCCAAAACAACCGGCGGAAGCGGGGAAAGTTGCCGTTCTTGGTTCAGTTCACTCAGGCGTTTTTCCAGACGGGCCTGTAAGTCATCGGCCCGTTGCTGGGCTTTGCTTGAGTTGAGTTTGGCGTTGGTTTTCCCGGCTTGTTCCTGTAACCGTAAATCTCTGGCCCGTTGGTCCCAATAGTTGATTTCTTTGGTCAGTCGGTCTTTAACGGCCCGCTGGGTTTTGTCAATCAACTCCTGTTTGGGTTGATTCACCTCTTGGACATGGGGGGGAACTAACTGGCTAATGGTATAGCGAATCGCCTGTTGTTCGATGTCGTCTCTGACGGCTAGATTGGGGATAATCTCCTCGATGAGCGGCTGTTCTTCGTCCCGTAATGGGCGATAATCCAAGTAGGGAGCATAGCCGGCGTTGATGGCCGCTGAGGCGATCGCCCCGTCGCGGTCGAAGGCTTCGAGGGGAATTTCCACATAGTGCATCCGACGAGACACCAGCCGCCGTTGTCCCTGAGAATCGGTCCGCGCATCCTGAATACTATGTTCGAGACCGACTAAGATCCGTTCTGGGGGCGAATTGGGGTTCTCATCGACGAGAATGGTTCCCTGACGCAAGAGATCTCGATGACGTTCTAGAATCAGGTCGAGGGTTGCGTCGAGAAGGGGATGGCCCGGACAGACTAAATCGGCCAGGGGTTGGCCGGGAACACTAATGAGGTCTTTTTGAAAGCAAATCCGTTCATAGCGTTTCAGGATGGGGTCAGCCAGTCCAATTTGGCGATCGCGATTGCGAATGACCGCCGGAACATGGGTAATCTGATAGCGTTGGGGTTCCCGTTCCCGCAGGCTTCCCCCCAGGCGGCTAAAGGCTTCTCGGAAAAAGGTACTGATAAAGTGAGGTTGCAGTTTCCGGGCCGCGGCCCGTTCCATGTCTTCGCGAATGGCTTTGACTTTACTGGTATCGAGGGAGTCTTGGGCCAGGGCCTCGGCTTGGATGAGGGTCTGTAGATGGTCTCGGTTAAGGCGATCGCTCAGGAGTCGTTCTAGTTTAGCCTTAACATCGGGGCGATCGCCATAGCGAATCGCCTCTAGCAACAACTCCCGCAATTCGGTCCCGGCGATGGCTTTCCCCAAAACATCAAACACCTGACCCCCCAGGGCCTGCTGTTCGACGTCCAACTTCCGCAACAGGGCCAAATAGACATCTCCCTCCCGCGTCTCCCCAGCCACCAAGTTCCAGAGATGACAGACTTCGGTTTGGCCAATGCGGTGAATCCGTCCAAACCGTTGTTCCAAGCGATTGGGGTTCCAGGGTAAATCATAATTCACCATCAGATGCGCCCGTTGCAAGTTAATCCCTTCTCCCGCCGCATCGGTAGCCACCAACACCTCCACGGAAACATCTTGCTTAAAGGCTTCTTCGGCTTTTTTGCGGTCTTCTCGTCCCATCCCCCCATGAATGGTCACTACTGCTTCGGGCCGGCCTAAGAGGGTGCGGATGCGATCGCACAGATAATTAAGAGTATCCCGATGTTCGGTAAAAATCACCAATTTCCGCGACCCCTGCGGTCCCAAATCATCTTCTTCTAACGGGGACTCCTCAAGATGACGGGTTGCAAAAATTGTCTCAATGACGCGGGATAACTCCTCCCATTTACGATCTTTTCCACTGCGACGAACCTGTTGGGCCAAGGCTTCAAGTCGCCCTAAATGTTCGATTTCCGTCTGGAGTTCCCGAATCGTCCGCGAGGCGGTGGCTAAGTCCACCACTTCGTTTTCGGTGTTTTCTCGTTCATCACTGGGGGAATCCTCAAAGTCATCCTCAATGTCTTCTTCATCTAGCATCATCCCCGCTTCGAGTTGGGCCGTGAGTCCCCGTTGCAGGAGTTGTTCTTCCCGTAACCGTTTTTCGAGGCGATCGCGCCGCCGCGTGAGAGACTGATAAATGGCTTCTGGAGACGAGGCCAGACGACGCTGAAGAATCGTTAACGCAAACCCCACCGTTCCCCGGCGACCGTTTTGATTTAAGGCTTCGGCCCGATTAAATTCCTCTTTAACATAGTCAGTCACCTGTTTATAGAGGATCGCTTCCAACTCCGAGAGCGAATATTCAACAGTATGGGCGCGACGTTCAGGAAATAGAGGCCGACCATCAAATTTGAGCAAATCCTCTTTAATCAAGCGACGCATCAAATCCGACGTATCGCAGACATGAACCCCATCCCGGAACCGCCCTTCAAAGCGATCGCCATCCAACAGGGCTAAAAACAATTGAAAGTCCTCTTCTTTGCCATTATGGGGAGTCGCCGTCATCAGCAAGAAATGGCGAGTTAAGCTAGAAAGGAGTTTTCCCAATTTATAGCGTTTGGTTTCCCGAATTTCGCCACTAAAAAAGGATGCAGAGAGTTTATGGGCTTCATCCACCACCACTAAATCCCAATCTGTCTGGCTCAATTTCGCCTGCAACTTAGGATTGCGACTGAGTTTATCCAATTGAGCGATGAGTAACGGAATTTCGGTAAAGGCGTTTCCGGTGCGGGCGGCTTCGAGGCGATCGTTCGTTAAAATTTCAAAGGGGAGATGAAATTTCTGATTTAACTCATCTTGCCATTGAATCGCCAAACTTCCAGGACAAACAATTAAGCAGCGTTGCAAGTCTCCCCGAATCAACAATTCCCGCATAAACAACCCCGCCATGATCGTCTTCCCCGCCCCTGGATCATCGGCTAACAAAAATCGCAACGGTTGCCGCTTTAGCATCTCACCATACACCGCTAAAATCTGGTGAGGTAGGGGTTCGACCAATGACGTATGAACCGCCAGCAAGGGGTCAAATAAATGCGCTAAGCGAATCCGGTAGGCTTCCGAAACCAGGCGAAACGTATCTCCATCCCCCGTTAAACTCCAAGGTCGCCCCTGGGTGACTTGTTCTAACTGACTTTCAGAACCACGAAATATGAGTTGATTTCCTAAATTCCCTTCGCTATCTTTATAAATTACTTCGACAACTTCTCCATACCAATTTGTATTAATAACCGTTACGGTTTTACCGGGAATAATTCCTTTGAGAAGTGTGCCACGGGTGATGTCTTCAAGTTTGACCATTATCTTGACATTATTAATTTTATATGCTAAAATACTACCATAAACAATCAAAATAAGGGTCTTCAGGATTTGCAGTGGCTAGAAAAGTTGCCAAAAAGTGAAACCCTGACTGTAGGGGCAAACCCTTGTGGTTGCCCTGTCCAGATTTTGTATTCACGACAACAAATTTCACCAGATTTTCTGAATACCCCAAAATAAAGACGCTCCTTGCCCGGATAGTTTCAGCGGCGAGTTGAGTATCATGTCTAGACTTAGCGTTCAACCTCCCAAGTTCAGATATAGTCATTGACCATTATTCCTCACTCAAGTTTCTGACTTGGCAACCTGAATTTCAATAAATCAAAGACCTGATTGACTGAGATTTCCCATCCTTTAACGTGACTTAAAC
>SMDP01000118.1:3982-13709 GCA_012911965.1 Geitlerinema sp. P-1104 | reverse complement strand
TCAAACCGGCGATCGCCCCATCTGGGTATTAACCCATCAACAAGACAGTATCAATGACATGAATAATCCCATTATCGGCTTCAATATCAGCTTGAATCACCGTCGAATTTTTCACCTCAAACCCATCCGAACCATCGATAGAGATCGGTGATCCTTCCACCGAAGTCACCGACCCCATTTGAGCGAGATCCGCTTGGGTCAACTTCCCTGACACTACGTGGTAGGTTAAAATTAGACCCAACTGGGGGGGGATTCTGAACCCAAGATTCAACCGTTCCTAGTGGGAGTACGGGTGGGATACGTTGCCGCGTCATTGAATGGATTTGGCAAAAATACTAAGCTCGCCGCAACGCATCGCTTCTCACAGAGTCCTCACTTAACCAGGACGGACAATCACCACCCCAAAAGCCTCAGAAGAGAGGTACTTCTGGGCCGCCTGCCGTAAATCCTCTGGCGTGAGCGATCGCACCGCTTCGGGATAACTCAACGCCGGATCGACATCCCCCACCAACGCCTGAAAATAACCATACAAATTCGCCCGATCGCTCGGCCGTTCACTGCCAAACACAAAACGATTCGCCACTCGCTTGCGAATCCGCTCCATCTCCACCTCCGACACCAACTCCTCCTGAAGCCGGCCTACCTGGGCCACAATCGCCTCCTCCACCACCTCCAACTGTTCCGCCCCTAACTGGGCCCCCACCTGAAACAACCCTTGTAGGCGATAACTCAAATTTCCAGCCCCCACCCGCGATACTAAACCCCGTTCCTCTCGTAACTCCCGCACCAAACGTCCCGTGCGCCCTTGTCCTAAAATACTCGCCAACACATCGAGAGCATAGGTTTCTTCCAACTGCCCTAACCCCGGAACCCGCCATAATAAACTCAAGCGGGCCTGCTGCAACGTCGGATCACAGTACTCACGCCGAGTTACCTCCGCAAACCCCAACTCTGGCGCCGGAAACGATCGCGGCGGTAAAGGACAGGCGATCGCCAAATCATCATTAGACACCTGAGCAAAAGAGTCAGCCACCGTCGCCACCAACTCCTCCACCGGCAAATTCCCCACCGCCACCGCTGTCAACGATTCCGGACGATACCAAGTGCGGTGGAAGTCCCGCATTTGTCCCGCCTCTAACCCTGAGACAATCTCCGTCGATCCCAACACCGGCCGGCGATACGGCAACTCCTCAAACGCCAACTCAATGGCACGCTGATAATTGCGACGATGGGGATTGTCATCAGAACGGCGGATTTCCTCTAACACCACCTGACGCTCCCGTTGAAACGCCTCATCGGCAATTTGCGGATTTAAGACCACATCCAATTGCAACGGCGCTAACGCCGCCAAATCCTGGGGCGCACAGGTGAGATAAAATTGCGTATAATCCTGACTCGTCGCCGCATTCGTCACCGCCCCCCGCGCCTCAATCCGACGCTCAAATTCTCCCATTTGGAGGCGATCGCTGCCCTTAAAAATCATGTGTTCTAGGAAATGAGCCGTGCCCATCATGGCATCTGGCTCAATAGCAGACCCCACATTAAACCACAAACTGAGATTCACCGCCTCAACCGGGACTTGCTCAGCAATAACCGTCAAACCATTAGCAAACTTGCGAACCGTGGGCGCATTCAGAGAAAAATTAGCGGAGCGACTGAGGAGAGTAGAAGTCATGAGTGCCTGAGATGAACAATCGAGTGATTGTCGATACAGCGAGAGCTTGCAGCAACAAACCACAACCCCTCCTCTCCAGTTTAAGTTACTTTAAGTATTAAGAAAGGTAAACTTAAATAAGAATTTCCCGAGCCTGTCCATCTAGACTGTCCAACATCCATGACTCAATCCCCCACCCCCCCAAATGTCCTTGTCATTGGTGCGGGCATTGGAGGACTCACCGCCGCCGCACTAATAGCACATCGTGGCTATTCTGTCAAGGTTTATGACTCTGCCATTGTCCCCGGGGGCTGTGCCTCCACCTTCCAACGGCGAGGCTTCACCTTTGACGTTGGGGCCACTCAAGTCGCCGGCCTCGAACCCGGCGGCATTCACCATCGCATCTTCAGAGAACTCGACATCCCTCTCCCCGAAGCCAGTCCCTGCGATCCCGCCTGTGCCGTCTATCTCCCCGGAGAAGCCGAACCCATCAACGTCTGGCGCGATCCCCTGCGCTGGCGCGAAGAACAACAGCGGCAATTCCCCGGCAGTGAACCCTTCTGGCAACTGATGAGAACCCTCTTCCGGGCCAGTTGGGCCTTCCAAGGACGAGATCCCGTCCTTCCCCCTCGCAACCTCTGGGATATCAGCCGCTTACTAGGGGCAGTCCGTCCCGGAACCCTGGTCACCGTTCCCTTCACCTTTTGGACCGTGGGGGATGCCCTACGCTGGTTTGGTCTTGAGGGCGATCGCCGTCTACGCACCTTCCTCGACCTACAACTAAAACTCTACTCCCAAGTCGATGCCGAAAACACAGCCCTCCTCTATGCCGCCACCGCCCTCGGCGTATCCCAAGACCCCCAGGGACTCTATCATCTCCAGGGAAGTATGCAGGTGTTGAGCGATCGCCTACAACAAGCCCTCGAACGAGATGGCGGCCATTTACAGATGGGCCATCGCGTCGAAGCCATCCACAGTCAAAACAACCACGTCAGCGGCGTCACCGTCCGCAACCTAAAACGCGATGAAACCTGGACTGAAACCGCCGATATCATCATCGCCAACGTCACCGTGCAAAACTTAGTGCAACTCCTAGACCATCCCCCCTCAGGCTACCGTCGCCGCGTCGATAAACTCCCTCCCGCCTCCGGGGCCTTTGTCATCTACCTAGGAGTGGATGCGGCCGCCATTCCCCCCCACTGTCCCCCCCACCTACAATTCTTCTATGACGGCGAGGGGGAAATTGCCGAGAATAACTCCCTGTTCGTCTCCGTCAGTCGTCCCGGAGATGGTCGGGCCCCCAAGGGCCAAGCCACCATTACTGCCTCCTCCTTCACCGATGTGCAGCAATGGTGGAATAGTGGCGAGTATGAACAGCTTAAAGACCACTATACCCAGGAGGCGATCGCCCGTCTAAGCCGCTATTTCAACCTCTCCCCCCAGCATCTGATCCACATCGAAGCCGCCACTCCTCGCACCTTTGCCCACTTTACCGGCCGTGATGCCGGTGTCGTCGGTGGAATTGGCCAGCGGGTGAGTACCTTTGGCCCCTTCGGCTTCGCCAACCGCACCCCCAAGTCCAATCTCTGGCTGGTGGGAGATTGCACCCACCCCGGCGAAGGAACGGCTGGCGTGAGTTATTCCGCCCTCACAGTCATCCGACAGATTGAGGCGAAATTTTCCAAAAAACTGTAGCATCGACAAAGCTCGGTAAGATACTACAATACAATCTACTTTCACTCGCTCCTGTCCATGACTGTTGCGCGAACTATCTGTTTAGGCTTTCTCGGGGTGATCACCGTGGGAACGCTACTGTTAATGCTGCCCATTTCCTTGGCTGACGGTAGTTGGAACTCCTTGGTGACAGCCCTATTTACAGCTACCTCCGCCACCTGTGTCACTGGCTTGATTGTTGTCGATACCGGTAGCTATTACTCCTTTTGGGGACAATTGATTATCGTTGCCCTGATTCAAGTGGGAGGATTAGGCTATATGACGGCGAATACTTTTCTGCTGATTTTATTAGGTCGTCGATCTAAGGTTCGCTATCGAATTGCCTTGCAAGAATCCCTCGATTCTGCTGGCTTGTCCAGTGTCTCCCAACTCCTTAAATCCATTATTGCCTTAACCGTTGTTTTGGAACTGACAGGTATCTTCGCCTTAATGACCATCTTTGTTCCCGAGTTTGGCTGGCAAGGGGGACTGTGGCCGTCCATTTTTCATAGCATTAGTGCCTTCAATAATGCTGGATTTAGCCTATTTGAGGATAGCTTAATGCGCTATGTTAATGTCTCCCATATGACAATTATTATCACCCTATTAATTATTTTAGGAGGCATCGGCTACCAAGTGATGATGGAATTCTTTTTCTGGCTACAAGGCTTCTTTAATCAAAACAAGAAACGCTTTCGCTTCTCTCTCCATGTTAAAATCGTAACCAGCACCACAATTGTCTTGCTGCTGATTGGCTTCCTAGGCTTCTTTGCCAGTGAGCTATACAACCCAGAAACCTTATTCCCCTTAGCTTGGGGTGATAGACTTGAAGCAGCTTGGTTTCAATCGGTTACCACACGCACCGCAGGATTTAATACTATTGATATTGGTCAAATGACAACGGCGGGTCTATTTCTGACCATTGCCCTTATGTTTATCGGAGCGAGTCCAGGAAGTACCGGCGGGGGAATTAAAACCACAACCTTTCGAGTATTGATCACTTGTACCAAATCAGTCTTGCAAGGACGGGAAAGTGTCGTCCTCTATGAACGGCGGGTGCCCATGGACTTAATCATGAAAGCCGTTGCTGTTGCCGTCGGTTCAATAATGATTGTTTCTGGTTCTACCATGATTCTAGCAATTTCAGAACCCGAATTACAGTTTATCAATATCTTTTTTGAAACAATTTCTGCCTTTGCAACCGTGGGTTTGTCAACCGGAATTACCAGTAGTTTTTCAACCTTTGGCGCTCTCGTAATTACGCTCTTGATGTACGCTGGGCGAGTTGGTATTCTGATTTCCATGGCCGCGTTGTTGGGAGATCCCACACCCAGCGCCCTTGATTATGCCGACGAGGACTTATTGGTGGGATAATCAAGAGATTCACGAAGAACTGGGGCGAGTGTCTAGACTCAACCTAGTTTCCGTTACCTCAATTAAAAAACACAGGAATCATGAATGTGAATTTATCCTCGTTTAACTTTCTAAGAAGTTGGCAGCCGGAAAATAGTAAACAATTTGCAGTGATTGGCTTAGGGCGATTTGGACGCGCCGTTTGTGCCACGCTGCACGAGAATCGCTATGAAGTCTTGGCGGTTGATCGCGATGAAAAGCTGGTTAACTTAGCCTTAAATGATCGCATTGCCGACCATGTCCTCTGTCTGGACAGCACCGAACCCTCTGCCTTAAAAGAAGCCGGCTTATTTGAGTTTGATATCGTGATTGTCGCCATTGGCAACTTCCTGGCAGAAAGTATTATTACCACCTTGAACCTCAAAGAAGGTGGCGTCAAACATGTGGTCACCAAAGCCTCCTCGGAAGTTCACCAGAAACTGCTGAAAAAAGTTGGGGCTGATCGCGTGGTCTTCCCGGAACGGGAAATGGGATGTGCCTTAGCGCGGGCCCTAACCCGTCCGCGAATTTTAGAACAGTTTGAACTCGATCCTGACCATAGCATTGTGGAAATGATCATCCCCGATAAATTTGAGGGAAAAACTCTTGAAGAATTGGACTTGAGGAAGTCTCATGGTGTTAGCGTCTTGGCCGTAGGCAAGGATCAAGGATTTGAGATTAACCCCAGTCCACAAGCGCGCCTGAAAAAAGGCTTGGCAATGGTGGTGGTTGGCTCAAATCGCGACCTAGATAAACTTCCCCTATAGCCGAGACCGGCAAATTATGATTCAATGCAAAACGGACTCCATACAAGGGACTGTCTCTAAAAAAACAGGACAGCCCCTAGAGGACTAGCAGTTGGGTCAAAATAACATTGATAAGAGAGCCGAACAGGAGACGATGACAAGCATTTCTTGGGGTTATTGGGGTGTGATCGCAGTTTGGGGATTCGGGGCAATCCTCTGGGTTGAAGTGGTGCGAGATCTCTATCACGCCCTGGCCCATGTTTGGCCAGCGTTAGGGCGACTCCACAATTGGCATCACCGGGTGTTTCGCCCCGATCTAACCCCGAACAGTGCCTGGATTTACCGTCAGGCCCAATGGTACAACGATGTCCCCGAAGCCTGTGTGATGATTGCCTTGAGTCTTCCCCTCTGGGGATTAGCCCAACTCATCACCCCTGAGTTAGCCTGGGGATGCAGTCTGGGGACGCTCTATGCCATCGTCTTCCTCTTGGCGGCTATGGCCCGGGGGATGGGTTGGAACTGGGCCCATCAGGTTAGCGATATGACCCATTTACCGGGGCCATTTCTCAAGCCGCCCTCCCGTTGGTGGGTGAATCGTCCCTATCATTGGCGACATCACTTTGAGAATCAAAACGCCTATTTTTGCAGTACGCTCACTCTGGTAGATCAGGTTATGGGAACAGCACTCTCGCTTAAAGGTAAAACCATCGCTGTCACCGGGGCTTCGGGAACCCTCGGCCAGGCTCTGCTGCGCCAGTTACAAGCCCAGGGTGCGAAGGTGGTGGCCCTGACCTCCCGAGACGAGCCGATCTCGCTCGATGGCTCAGAGCCAATTCCTACCCTGCAATGGCAGGTGGGGCAAGAAGCCGCCCTACGGGAACAGTTACAGGGCATCGATATCCTGATTATTAATCATGGCATCAATGTTCATGGCGATCGCACCCCCGAGGCCATCAATCAGTCTTACCAAGTCAACGCCTTTTCCGCCTGGCGGCTGCTGAATGAGTTTTTGAAGACCGTTAAGAGCGATCGCGATCGCGTCCGCAAAGAAGTTTGGGTCAATACCTCCGAAGCCGAAGTTAACCCCGCCTTCAGTCCCCTCTACGAACTGAGTAAACGCACCCTCGGGGATCTCGTGACCCTCAGTCGCCTCGATTCCCCCTGTATTATCCGCAAACTAATTTTGGGACCCTTTAAAAGTAACCTCAACCCAGTAGGTGTCATGTCCGGGGAGCGTGTGGCCGCCAAAATCGTCAAACTGGCTCAGCGGGATGTCCGTAATATCATTGTCACCATCAATCCCGTTACCTGGGTGCTTCATCCCCTCAAGGAGTTGACCGTTTCTCTCTATTTCCGTTGGCTGACCCGACCATACCCAGTTGAGGAAATTTGTGCTAACCAGGATGTATCCTCCGGATCTTGAGACTCATCCTCCTTTCCTCAATCAATCACCATGATTTCTAGTCAATCTCCCTCTGCTCGTGTCGACGCGCCCTCCCTCGATGTCTCCGTTGTGGCGCCCATCTATAACGAAGTTGAGAGTGTCGAACGCCTGCTAGAAGCGATCGCCACCGTCATGGACCAGACCGAGTTTTGCTATGACATCATTCTCGTCGATGATGGCTCAACAGACGGAACCGGCGATCGCCTACGGGAGTTGGTGGAAGATTACGCGCAACTGAAGGTGATTTTATTGCGGCGTAACTATGGCCAAACCCCCGCCATGGCCGCCGGGTTCCAAGAAGCACAAGGACGAGTGATTGTCACCCTCGATGGAGACCTACAAAACGATCCCAAAGATATCCCCCATCTCATCTCCATCCTAGACGAGGGCTATGATCTCGTCAGCGGTTGGCGAAAAAACCGCCAAGATGCTGCCCTGACTCGCCTTTTACCCTCAAAAATCGCCAACTGGCTCATTGGCCGGGTTACCAGTGTCGATCTCCATGATTATGGCTGCTCCCTGAAAGCCTACCGCCGGGAAATTGTCGCCGACATGAACCTCTACGGGGAACTACACCGCTTTTTACCGGCCTTAGCCTTTATCGAAGGGGCCCGCATCGCCGAAGTCCCCGTTACCCACCATGCGCGTCAGTTTGGTACCAGTAAATATGGCTTAGGGCGCACCTTTCGCGTCTTAATGGATTTGTTGACGGTGTTTTTCCTCAAGAAATTTCTCACCCGGCCCATGCACGTCTTTGGCGGCTTGGGGATTCTCTCGATGCTGTCGGGGGTGGTGTTAGGGGGCTATTTAACCGGGCTGAAACTGGTGACAGGCGCTAATATCGGCGATCGCCCCCTGCTGACGCTGGCGATTCTGCTGCTGATTGCGGGGGTGCAGTTGTTTAGCTTTGGCCTCCTCGGTGAATTGCTGATGCGCACCTATCACGAATCCCAACATCGTCCCATCTATCGCATTCGGGAAGTCTTAACCCAGTCCCCACCGAACGTATCCGACAACAGGAGTACGGTTTCTACGAATTAGCACTCGCCCCACTAGAGTGCTAAGTTTAGGTGTTGGAGTTGCTAGACGATAAGACAATTCATGGCCAAAATTATTTCCTTTGATGAAGAATCACGGCGAGCGCTGGAGCGGGGGGTGAACGCCCTCGCTGATGCGGTTCGCATTACCCTAGGCCCCAAAGGTCGCAACGTGGTCTTAGAAAAAAAATTCGGGGCGCCGGATATTGTCAATGATGGGATCACCATTGCTAAAGATGTTGAACTCGAAGATCCCCTAGAAAACGCCGGGGCCAAGTTAATCCGGGAAGTGGCCTCCCAAACCAAGGATCTGGCTGGAGACGGAACCACCACCGCAACGGTTCTGGCCCAGGCGATGATTCGTGAAGGCCTGAAAAATGTCGCCGCTGGGGCTAACCCCGTGGCCCTCAAACGGGGGATCGAAAAATCCATCGCCAAACTGGTTCAGGAAATTGCAGCAGCGGCGAAACCCGTCGAAGGCGCAGCCATTGAACAGGTGGCCACCGTCTCGGCTGGGAATGATACCGAAGTCGGCGAAATGATCGCCAAAGCCATGGATAAGGTGACCAAAGACGGGGTGATTACCGTTGAGGAGTCCAAATCTCTGGCCACGGAACTCGAAGTGGTCGAAGGGATGCAAATCGATCGCGGCTATCTCTCCCCCTACTTTGTCACCGATGCTGAACGGCAAACGGTGGAGTATGATGGCGCGTATATCCTGATTACCGACAAAAAAATCAGCTCTATTCAAGAGATTGTTGGGGTGTTAGAGAAAGTCTCCCAACAGTCAGCCTCCCTACTCATCATCGCTGAGGATGTTGAGGGAGAAGCCCTGGCTACCTTGGTGGTTAATAAAGCCCGAGGTGTGCTGAATGTGGCAGCTATTAAGGCTCCTGGCTTCGGCGATCGCCGTAAACAGATGTTACAAGATATCGCCAGCCTCACCGGCGGACAGGTGATTTCTGAAGATGTGGGCTTGAGTCTTGACGCAGTGACCCTAGATATGCTAGGGAAAGCCCGCAAGGTGAACATCAGCAAAGACAATACCACCTTGCTCTCAGATGAAGATCCCCGCCAAAAATCCGACGTTCAAAAACGGATTGCCCAACTGCGTAAGGAACTTGACCGCAGCGATTCCGACTACGATCGCGAAAAACTGCAAGAGCGCATTGCCAAATTAGCCGGTGGTGTGGCAGTGATTAAAGTCGGGGCCGCCACAGAAACGGAACTGCGCAGCCGCAAACTCCGCATCGAAGATGCCCTGAACGCCACGAAAGCCGCCGTTGATGAAGGGATCGTCCCCGGTGGTGGCGCGACCCTAATTCACCTGGCTAAAGTCCTGGCAGAGTTCAAATCCAGCCTGCACGATGAAGAACAACTTGGGGCTGAGATTGTCCTCAAAGCCTTGGAAGCTCCTCTGAGCCAAATCGTGGACAACGCGGGCGGTGAAGGAGCCGTCGTGGTTGAGAAAGTGCGCGAAAGCGAATTCAATATCGGCTACAACGCCATCAGCGGCAAGTATGAAGACCTCATCGTCGCTGGTATTATTGACCCCGCTAAAGTGGTGCGCTCTGCGATCCAAAATGCCGGTTCCATCGCCGGGATGATCCTGACGACAGAAGCCCTGGTGGTTGAGAAGCCCGAGAAAGGCAATCCTGACGCCGACATGGGCGGCATGGGCGGCATGGGCGGCATGGGCGGCATGGGCGGCATGGGTATGGGTGGCATGGGTATGGGCGGC
>SMDP01000118.1:1972-3291 GCA_012911965.1 Geitlerinema sp. P-1104 | reverse complement strand
CGCCAACGAACCGCCCTGAGTTTGCAATTGACGAAAGTGCAAGCGGAGTTAGAAAAGGCCCGCCAGGAACGCGATCGCATTGAAAATATCCGCAGCATGAGTCAGATCTCCATTAACCAAGCTGGAGATACGGTCTTTTGGATTACCCGAGATGGGAAAATCTTTTACGTCAACGATGCCGCCTGTCTCTCCCTCGGCTATACCCGAGATCAGTTGTTGGCGATGACCATTCACGAGATTAACCCGGATCTGCCCCCGGAAATTTGGCCCGATTACTGGGATCAAATTCGTGAGTTCGGTTCCTTTACCCTCGAATCTCGTCACCGCACTAAGGATGGTAAAGTCTTCCCCGTGGAAATTACCATCAACTCCCTGGTCTACAATGACCAAGAATATACCTGCACCTTTGCCCGGGATATTAGTGAACGCAAACATGCTGAGGCGGAACTCTATCAAGCCACCCTCGCCGCCGAGGCCGCCAATGAAGCCAAGAGTTCGTTCTTGGCCAACATGAGCCACGAGTTACGAACTCCCCTCAATGCCATTATTGGCTATAGCGAAATCCTCCAAGAAGAGTTTGAGGATATGGAACTGGAGGACGAGGAAATTCTCACCGACCTCAAGAGTATCACCACTGCTGGCCGCCATTTGCTCACCATTATTCAAGATATTCTCGACTTCTCTAAAATTGAAGCCGGGAAAATGGATCTCGATCCTCAAGTGTTTAATGTGGCGACCTTGGTTCAGGAGTTGGCCAGCACCGTACAACCCCTAGTCGATAAGAATACTAATAGCATTCGCGTCGATTGTAGCCTCAATGTGGGAACCATGGAGGCAGATCAGACGAAGGTTCGGCAAGTGTTATTGAATTTGCTCAGTAATGCCGCTAAGTTTACCCACCAAGGGACGATTGTGTTAATGGTCAATCGTCAGGAGTCCCCCTTTAGTATCATGTCTGGGGAGGGGGAAGCCTCCGCTGGACTCTCCGGCGGCCAAGATTCCCAATCCTGGGGGGGCGAGTCAGTGGCCCCTGGGGAACCGGGCTGGATTTGCTTCCGAGTCAGTGATACGGGCATTGGTATGACCCGTGAGCAGATTGACCATATCTTTCAGCCGTTTACGCAGGGCGATCAATCGACGACGAAACGCTATGGGGGAACGGGTTTGGGATTAGCGATTAGTCGTCGTTTTTGTCAGATGATGGGGGGCGATATTACCGTTGAAAGTGAGCCGGGGGTTGGCTCAACTTTTATTGTGGATTTGCCGGCGGGCCAGGTGGTGGGATCGTCCACGATGGGCCAGGAGGGGAAACCGGTGAA
>SMDP01000118.1:0-1811 GCA_012911965.1 Geitlerinema sp. P-1104 | reverse complement strand
CTTTTGAGGATGAGTTTGCTGAGGTGGATGTGGAGGATTGGTGGGGGTTAGAGGATGATGAGACGGAATCCCCTAAGCCGTCTCTACCGGTGCAGTCGTCCTCGGACTGGAGTGAGGCCCCCTGGGATGAAACTCAATGGGATGAGAGTATGTTTGGCGATGATGGTCAGAAGTCTGAGCCACCCTTGGATGAGGAAACGGAGTTAGATTATTGGGAGTCGGAACCGTGAAGGATTGGCAGCGTTTTTCCCTGGCTCGGGCCCGTCAAAGTTTGCGGCGATCGCTTGCTCGCAGTCGTCAGCCTCAACCGCGAGCTGGCGCTCCTCAAATCCAGTTGCAGCTAGAGCAGTTAGAGCAAAGTTTACAGAAATTGGAGAGTGGCCTGATTCGGGTGGCGGTATTTGGAGCCGTTAGCCGGGGGAAATCGGCGGTGTTGAATGCACTGCTCGGACAACGGGTGTTTGCGACGGGGCCCCTGAATGGGGTCACTCAATGGACGCGCTCGGTGATGTGGCCGCTTGCGTCTCCCACGGGAACGATTCCGGTGGAGTTGATTGATACGCCAGGAATTGATGAGATTGCTGGGGGAGAACGGGCCATCATGGCCATGGATGTGGCCAAGCAGGTGGATTTGATTCTGTTTGTGGTGGCGGGGGATTTGACGCAGACGGAGTATTTGGCGTTATGTCGGTTGGGGGAGTTGGGCAAACCGCTGCTGTTGGTGTTCAATAAGATGGATTTGTATCCTGAGTTGGATCAGGCGCAAATTTTGGCGCAGTTACGTCAGTTGGGCCGAGGGGAACGGCTGCCGTTGGGCCTCGATGAGATTGCTTGTGTGGCGGCTGAACCCAATCCGCGACGGGTACGCCATGAACGAGCGGATGGCCGGGTGGAGGAGGCCTGGGAAACCCCATCTCCTGATGTGAGGGCGTTGGAGGAGAAGTTGCGATCGCTCTTGTCGTCTCAAGGGATGGCTTTGTTGGCCTTAAATGCTCTGGTGCAAGGCCGGGAGGCGGAACGGGCCATGGCTCAGGCCCGGTTAGAGGCTCGGGGTGAGGAGGCGGAGCAGTTGATTCGGGATTTTGCGTTGTATAAGGGGGCGATTGTGGCCTGTAATCCCCTGTTTGTGGTGGATGTGATTGGTGGAACCGTGGCGGACTTACTCTTGGTTCGCAGTTTGGCCCGTCTCTATCATCTGCCCATGACCAGTCATGAGGCGGGAAAGCTTTTGCGAACTATTTTTATCAGTGCTGGGGGGCTACTGTTGGGGGAAACCCTGGGGAATGCTCTGTTTGGCGGTGGGAAGTTGGGACTCCTGGCGGGAGGATTTCCGGGATTCTTGGGCATGGCCCTGAGTCAAGGGGCGATCGCCGCCTCGGGCAGTTATGTGGTGGGACAGGCGGCGAAAACCTATTTAGAACAAGGCTGTACCTGGGGTGAGGCGGGGTCAGATACGGTAATTCGTGAGATATTAAGTCAATTGGAAGCTCGGGGCGATCGCTCCCCCCATCGGCGAAAATGAGCCTAAATCCTCCCTAAACAAGAAAAAACCGGGTCTATCCCGCTCCCGAGAGATAGACCCCGCGCACGCCCCCCAATACGAGAGGAGAACACTGCCGGTTTAGAGGAGAACACTGAAACTTATTGACACTCTCCGCGAATCACGCGACGGAGATTCTTCCTTCAGCGAGCCAACTTGCCCCGACAGGCTTTCGCCAGCCAAGATAGAGGTTGATTCTCCAGAAGCGTTACCTGCATTCAATACAGAGGTTTCGACGTGCCCCGTCGTACCCAATCCTGAGTTAAGGATG
>SMDP01000117.1:12488-14151 GCA_012911965.1 Geitlerinema sp. P-1104 | reverse complement strand
GCCACCAGGCGCGTTCTCAACTCTGCCTCTAAATGGGGAGCCAGTTGAGCTAATACCTGACTCGTCTGTTGTGCGGAGAGATTCCCCAATTTGTGCAACACCTGTCGGCTGAGAATGTCCCGACTGATGCAGTCCATGGATTCTAAGTCATTGCAGAGCAACAAATGGCCCACATAATCGGTGCGCAGGGAAAACACCACTTTCAAGGCTCCCAACTGCTGGATATTGCTGCACAATTGACCGATAAACTCGAAAAACGCTTCATGGTCCTGTTGGTTGGGGTTGGCGAAGAAAAACTCCTCAAACTGGTCAAAGACCAAAATCACCTGACAATGCTGCTTCTCCAAGGCCAGCAACTTGGCCTCGATTCGTTGCTGAGGGGACCCCTGGGATATCTCCGCCAGGGACTTTTTATGACGTTGGCTGGTTTGGTCAATGGCGGCTTCGAGTTTCTCAGTCCAGGGTTCATAGAGTCGTAGGAGGATGGGAATCCCCTCTCGTCCTCCGGTGAAGGTCTTTTCACGCAAGACGGGAAGTAGGCCAGCATTGACGAGGGAGCTTTTGCCGACTCCAGACTGTCCGTGAATGACGAGAATCTTGCTCTGGGTCCCCGAGAGGCGTTCTTGCAAGTGCCGGACATCCTCTTCTCGTCCCGATTCTTTGATTTCTGGGGGGAGATTGTCCAGGGAACAGCGTTGATAGAGAATCCCTTGCAGGCGACTGGCTCCCACAAAGGCTCGCTGACCGCCGTAGCGTTGGACTTGCCATTGTTGTTGCTGAATGGAGAAGGCGCGGCGATAGTCTTGGCGGTCCTGAAAATAAACGCGATGCAGCTGCTCTAAGGCCTTCAGCCAAAGGTTGGGGAAGGGGAAACTCTCTTGTTGGCACAGTTGTTCATTCACCGCCGCTAGATGGTCGACCTGTGCCGGGTCTGAGGAGGTTTCGGGATGGGTGATTTCGGTTAAGCCGTTGACCAGTTGCACGACGGCGGCGTTGGCTACGAGGTTGGCCAGGTCTGGCTCGGTGGCAGCTTGGAAGTGCTGCTGACTCTCTTGGAACTGGGTTTTTAGGGGATGCAGGTCTGGATAATTGAGAGAGCGTTGTTGCTGTTCACTCTCCCAGAGAGAGAGGATGGCCTGCTGAAAGGCCACCCAGCCGAGGCGTTTCTGGCTGTTGGCGGTTGGGGGGGAGATGTTTTGCCAAAACTTGGCCCCCTGTTCAAGTTGCTGTTTGGCTAGGGATAGGTTTTGCTGAACTCGATGTTGGTGACTTTGGATAATCGCTAAGTCGCCTTGGAGGCTGGGGGAGAAGTGGCCGTTGAGTTCGTTTTGGGCCAGGTCCAGTTCTCGCTGTTCGCTCTGGGAGAGGAGGGGTTGACTCCCTAGCCATTGGTCTGGGGAGGCTTGGGGAAGACGTTCGAAGAAGGCTTCGAGGAGATGGCGCAGTTGCTGCTGTAGGTCATCGAGAGTGGGTGAGAAGTGTTTGCTGGTGGTCCAACTGTGGAGGTCGTTGGCGACGTTCAGCATCTGTTTGAGGCTATTGTCGTCGAGCCAGATGGCGATGGGGAAGGGACAATTCCGGCGCAGGCGATCGCGGATTTGGTTACTATTAGCTAGAAACTGGCGGATATCGGCCAGTTGATTGAGTCCCAAGAGTTGCAGTC
>SMDP01000117.1:9935-12152 GCA_012911965.1 Geitlerinema sp. P-1104 | reverse complement strand
CTTTGCCTAAGATGTTAACTTGTCCGCTTGACCGGGATAGAGATTTACTACACCCTGATGTTAGGGGTTTTTGTCGTTTTTGATCTAGAATGAGGGGGAGTGTGGTTTTGGTTTCGAGTAGAACGTGATATAGAAATTGGAATAACTAACGTTCATAAAAATGTCTCAACAGTCCGTTCCTAGAATTGAATATCTCAAAGTCCAAAACTACCGTGCTTTACATAATCTTGAGCTTAAAAATATTACTCCTCTGACGGCTTTCTTGGGAGCCAATGGAAGTGGCAAATCCACAATATTTGATGTTTTTGCTTTTCTCTCAGAATGCTTTACAGAAAGCCTCAGAAAAGCCTGGGATAAACGGGGTAGATTTCGAGAACTTCGCACCAGAGGACAAGAAGGATGTATTGTCATCGAACTCAAATATCGAGAAACATCTGACTCTCCCCTGATTACGTATCATCTCTCGATTGATGAAGAAAATAATCGTCCCTATGTCGCGAAAGAATGGTTACATTGGCGACGGGGACGAACAGGCAAACCCTTCCGCTTTCTCGACTTTAAAAACGGTGCAGGAGAAGTCATTAGCGGAGAAATGCCTGATGAGGAAGACGAACGCATCACTGAGGAATTAGAATCCCCTGAACTTTTGGCTGTCAGCACTCTGGGGCAATTTGCAAGACATCCTCGTGTTAGTGCGTTACGTCGCTTTATCACAGGTTGGTATCTCTCGTACCTCACGGCCGACAACACCCGCACTATCCCAGAAGCCGGGGTACAAGAAAGACTTTCAGCAACTGGAGATAATTTACCTAATGTTATTCAATACCTTAAGGAAGAACATCCTAATAAATTGGATAGTATCTTAAATATTTTGTCAAGACGGATTCCAAAGCTTGAGAAAGTAGAGGCTTCAATTATGCAAGATGGCAGACTTTTGCTACAGATAAAAGATGCTCCTTTCAGTCAGCCTATTTTGGCTAAATTCACCTCAGATGGAACCTTGAAAATGCTGGCTTATTTAACTATTTTATATGACCCAGATCCTCCCCAACTTGTTGGAATGGAAGAACCAGAAAATCATTTACATCCTCGCTTACTTCCTGAACTTGCCGAAGAATGCCGTGCTGCTTCTGCTCACACTCAGCTTATGGTAACAACTCATTCTCCCTTTTTTGTTGATGGGTTAAAGCCAGAAGAGCTTTGGGTTTTATATCGAGATAAAAATGGATTTACTCAAGTAAAACGAACGGCTGATATGCAAGGAGTTAAAGAATTTATGGAACAGGGCGCATTACTTGGTTCTTTATGGATGGAAGATTTCTTTGAAGCTGGAAACCCTCTAAAAGACAATCATTAAGCTATAGAGACGTTAATGAGCCACTCCCCTTTGCATCTTGAATTTTTACTTGAAGAACCCTCGTTAGAAGAAGTACTTAGCTATATCCTTCCTGAAATATTGAGGGATAAAATAACATTTAGGACTCATGCTTTTAGGGGCAAAAAAGACTTACTTAAAAACTTGCCGGGCCGCTTAAAGGGCTATTCAACATGGCTACCTGAGAACTATAAAATTATTGTTATGATTGATGAAGACAGAGAAAATTGTCAATACTTAAAACAGCAACTCGAGGTCATCGCCCAATCAGCCGGATTAACCACAAAATCATCTAATTCTCCTAATCAACCTTATCAAGTTATCAATCGCATTGTTATTGAAGAACTTGAGGCTTGGTTTTTTGGGGACGTCAACGCAATTCGTCAAGCTTATCCGAAAGTCTCTCCAAACTTAGCTAAACAAGCTAAATATCGAGACCCTGACGCAATCCAAGGCGGAACTTGGGAAACCTTAGAAAAGGTGTTGCAAAGAGGAGGTTATCATAAGGGTGGCTTAGAGAAATTGAGAGCAGCAAGGGAGATTGCACCCCATATGAACCCCTCTGTTAACCGTTCTAGGAGTTTCCAGGTATTTTACAAAAGTTTGTTGGAGATTACCGAAATTCACCACTGAAGATGCAGGCGACATCAGTGGTCATCATCCATCTCGGTTAGGGTTAATCGTTTATCTCCGCCGCTTCCAGGAGTATGGGATTGACATCAAACCAGGATTGACGGCGTTCTTGATATTCAAAGACCATACGGCTGCGAATCAGGTTTTCATAGCCGACTTGGTCTTGCACTTTCTTGGTTCGGCGCACCTCCCGCAATAACTCCCACTCG
>SMDP01000117.1:0-9530 GCA_012911965.1 Geitlerinema sp. P-1104 | reverse complement strand
GCAAGTTTTGTAAGTAATTCGCCTCGGTCAACGAAGAGATATTCTTGTTGCGATCGCCCCGAGACTTTAGGACGATTATCAATGCGATCAAGGTTGTCCACAATCACCACTAATCCGGCATAGCCGTTATTTTTTAATAACTCAATTCCAGGTTGAAGTAACTCGTCATTTATAGTACTGAGTAAACCGGTCACTTGTGGCCCCAAATATTGGCTTAATTTTTCACGAATTCGGGAGTCATTTTTGGCTCTCACGGTCAGGGAAGCAATTCCGGCTGAGAGGGAAACGGTATTTTTTTGAGTATCAAATTCTCCTTTCAGGCTGGAGGTTCCCAGGGAGGCTTTCACGTCAATTTCTGTGGTCAAGACCTTTTGGGTTCGCTCAATCAGTCTCCTCAACCCCCTTGCTTCCGGGACTGCAATCTCTTCGAGTCTCGCACTGACGCGCTTGGCGATGGTCAAGAAAACATCGACAATATCTACATCAGCGGTGTCAATATCTTCGTCGGATTCAAAGTTGACAACGCAAAATCCATCGGTTTCTAATTCAGCTTGTAGTCGATGGAGTTCGGTGGATTTGCCGCAGCCAATATGTCCGGTAAATAGGGAACAACTCGGTTGCTCTCGCAGCAAGACGCTGATTCGGTTTTTGAGTTTGCGAATGGCATCTTGACCCCGAACGCTGGTAAAATCAATATAATATTGTCTGTCTTCTTCTTGGCTAACAATTAGTGTTTTGCTTGGGTTAATGCAGTTAAAAAAATCAATATAATCTAACATCGCTAGACCCCTTAAACCCTCTTATCTTATTACTGTAAATTATCTCTTAACATCGAGGCGTTCCCCTGTGACGGCGATCGCCCCCGGTTCAGGCGGCCAGGGGTCGCAGTCGAGTCGCCCTAGCCAGCGTTGCCAGATCTCCCACGCTAGGCTATCAAGGGACTGGAGGCGATCGCCCGACAGACGCAACCGCTCCCGAGGAGGAATCCCCGCCCGAGTCCGTAGCGCCCCCGTTAACGCCCCCAAAATGGCGCTAACCTCTTGTGAGCCACAATTGGCACTAAAGCCATCTCCTTGAAATGCTAAGAGGGTTCTAAGAGCCTGTTCGAGAGCAGGTGAAGGGTTGATAATTTGCTCAAATTGGCTGAGGAGGCGATCGCCCGCAGCCAACCCCACCGCCATCGCCAACGGCTGTAAGGCGGGGGTCAACTCCGACAACACCTCTAGGCGCTGATGGTACAACAACCCCACCACGGTAGCCAGTCCCAATTGCACAGGAAACTCAGCATACTGGGGATGTTGCGGGGGGAGGGTTCGCTGCTGAATGAGGGGGTTGAGGAGGTCCGGCGGGATGATTTCCCAGAAATGGGGGTCTGAGGGCTGTTGTAGATAGCCTAACTCAGCGCCCAGAACTGCACCACGAAAGCTTTCAAATCGGGGTAAAACCATTAAGGATGTCACGCTCGCTGGCTCCCCTTGAAGGTTAAGATGGACTGGCAGTATCTCGCAGGTGCTGAACGAGGGCCTGGAGTCCCAGAATATAGCTATAATAGCCGAAACCACTAATCTGCCCTACGGCAATCGGGGCGATGTAGGAGTGATGACGAAAGGCCTCCCGCTGGTGGATATTGCTGAGGTGAACTTCCACAGTGGGCAACTTCACGGCGGCGATCGCATCTCGCATCGCCACGCTCGTATGGGTATACGCCGCAGGATTGATGAGCAGCCCCTGATACTCGCCCCAGGCCGCCTGAATGGCATCCACTAACGCCCCTTCATGATTCGACTGAAAGCACGAAACTTTAACCTGTAAAGTCCGTGCCTGGTCATCTATGCGTTTGTTGATCTCAGTTAGGGTAAGTGAGCCATATACGTTGGGTTCCCGTTGACCTAGCAGATTCAGATTCGGACCATGGAGGACAAGAATCTGAAGTGGTGGGCCCGGGTTGGACGAGGCCACCAAGAGACTAACGACGAACCCGGCGATCGTTAACCGGAATCGGAATTGCCTCGGGTTCTGGCTGTGCTTCGGGCCCTAGGACTGCATCAATGAGTTTGCGAGTCCATTCCCGAACCTTGTCCAATACCTTTTCGATGTAATCCATTAATCCGATAGCTCCTTCAGTTGAGCAGCAGGTCTTGACTCGCCGGTCAAGCTACCACAGCTTTAACAGTTTTAGGCGTTAGTTCCATCATAGCGAAATCCCTCCAAAGGGTCAAAGTTTTAAGTTAAATTTTGGATTTCACCAACAGGGGCGACGGGCCAGAAGTTGGGCGGCGGCCGGTGCGGGGAGGGGTTTGGCGAACCAATAGCCCTGACCGATATCACAGCCGATCGCCCGCAGTTGTGCCAGTTGCTCAGGGGTTTCGATCCCCTCGGCGATCGCATCCAAGCCCAGAGTATGAGCCAGTTCCAGAATGGTGTGGATAATGGCGCGATCCTGGGCAGACTCCTCCATCCGCCAGACGAAGGAGCGATCAATTTTCAGGGTATTCACGGGGAAGCGATTCAGATAACTCAGGGAACTATAGCCGGTACCAAAATCATCAATTCCTAACTTCACCTGGAGGGATTTCAGGTCGTGTAGAATCTCCAGGGTCGTCTGGATTTCTTCCATGACTGCACTTTCGGTAATTTCCAACTTCAGAGAGTGAGGCTCTAACCCCGTCTCACTCAAAATGTCCCGCAACCGTTGTTTCAAATCCGGCGCTTGTAACTGGTAGGGAGATAAGTTCACACTGATAATACTCTGGCCATAGTGAGGGAACTGACGCTGCCAGGCCTGCATTTGATAGCAGGCTTCATAGAGAACCCAGGCCCCCAAGGGAATGATGGCCCCCGTTTCCTCCGCCACGGGGATAAATTCAGCGGGAGAGACCATTCCGCGTTGGGGATGTTGCCAACGCAGTAAAGCTTCAAAGCCAGCGATTTCCCCGGAGACCAAATCTACGAGGGGCTGATAATAGACACGGAAGCGATCGCCGAGTTCTGAATGGGGTAGATTAGAATCCGTCAGTCCCTCCTCATGAGCCGGATGCTGGGGGGGGAGATAGACTTGGGAATGACTCATCGACTCCCGTAAATCTAACTCCAGTTGAAAGGTCGAAATCGCCTGTAGATTGACCTCAGGGTCAAAGGCCACGGGTTGAGACAGTTGTAGGGCTTTGGCTCGGTGCATGGCACAATTGGCATCGTCGAGCAATAGGGTGGGGGCCTGTCTGCCATAGGCCACCCCAATACTCGCCGTCAGGAATACCGGCTGGCCAGTCTCCAAAATAAAGGGCCGTCTCAGATAACGACGCAACTGTTGAGCTACCTCCATAACCCCATCTAAACTGGGGGCCTTGGGGAGTAGCAACACGAACTCATCGGCACCGACGCGAGCGATATAGTCTCCCGGCCGCAACAAAGACTGTAACCGTTTACTAATATCGGTGAGGATGCGATCGCCCGTGTCATGGCCCAAACAGGTATTCACCGCTTTAAAGCGATTGATATCGAAGACAATCACGCCCAAAACCCGCGACTGGCCCCAAACCCCCAATCCCCAGTTGCACCACATCTGATAGAGAAAGGTTTGATTGGGAAGTTTGGTCAAGGGGTCATTTAAAAAATGATGTGCCAGGGCATAGATTAAGGTCAGCGTTCCCGCCAAAAGCATCCCCCAACGAATCCAAATACCCGGTAGCCAAATCTTCAGGGCCAAGAAACCCCATTCCAGAACGCTCAACCCCAGCACCGTCAGCAGGAGCGCCCCCAGTAGCAGTCCAGGATGCCGTAGCCGCCAAACCAGGGCCATCACCAGGGCAATCCACCCCCACCCCCAGAGCCATTCGAGCCAATCAGGAACCACCCGCCAGGGCCGTTGTTGTCCCAACGCCAATCCGAGGAGCTGATTGGCCATGTTGCGGTGCAGTTCCACCCCCCGCATCTTCACAGTGTCACTGTCTGTACGCTGGGCACTAAAGGGAGTGGCAAAGTGATCGCGCAGCGTCGGGGCTACGGACCCGATTAAGACAATGCGATCGCGCAGCAATTGAGGGTTAAAGTCCCCAGCTAATAATTGGCTCAGCGACAGCATCTGAGCTTCTCGGGACTCAGAACCCCTATCTCGGACATAGTTAAGGAGGATTTGATACCCCGAATCATCCATCTGATGATAGCCCCCGGCAGAGCTAGAGAGGGGAACCAGTCGCGACGTCCCGAAACGAATCCCCTCGGGATGACGGGGATCGTTTTCTAGGACAATTCCTTCAGGTTCCAGGTATTTAAGAACGACCCGCAAGCCGAAGGAATAGGCAATCTGTCCCTCTTGGCTGTTGGCGAAGAGCAAATGGCGACGTACCACTTGGTCGCGATCGAGGATGACATCATTAAACCCCACCCGCTCCTGAGGAACCTCGGCTGGGGCAGAAACAGCACTGGCAATGTTCTCAATGGCGATGAGGTTGTCGGCGCTGAGTTGTTCGGCTAACACCTCATCTCCCTCCCTGACGTTAAAATCTCGATAGATATCTAAACCAATCACCCGAGGGGTATGAACCTGTAAGGCCGCCAACACCTCAGCCAATCGTTCATCTGAGAGGGGCCATTGATAGCGCCCGATATCCTCTTCTGTGATTCCCACAATCACCAAGCGCGGATCGAGATGCTCCTGGCCCCCCCGACGCATGGCCGCATCAAACTGCGCCAGTTCTCCAGTTTCAAAGCGTCCGATCGCCTGGAGCAGCATCAGTATGAGCATCACCAGTAGGTTGAGGGCCAAGAGGCTGTAATTGAGGCGACCTTTAGCCTGAGGCCGGAGCGATCGCACCCATGGGGGGACATGAGTTTGTGCGAGTTTCCCTCGCAACAGCTTGAGAACGGTGCAGTTTTGGAGACTATATGAACGACTCACAAGGCTAAGATCTAGGAATCAAGAATGAACAGTGAACAGGGGCCCGTTATCCCGTAAAGCGAGGTTTTGGGAACCGATTGCACCTGTTCTTGCACCTTCTATCCTAGTTCGGGGAGAGGTCACCTGGGTTAACTCGGTTCAGGAATGGTGACATCAATTAACGTGACATCATTCTGAGGGGCGATCGCATCTAAGGGGGGATCAATGGCCGCGCGATTACCCACCACCAGGGTCACCAACTGCTCAGGGTTGAGATAGGTTTGAGCCACGCGCAAGACATCCTCAACGGTAGTCTCTCGGACTCCATCTTGATAGCGAAAGAGAAAGTCCGTGGGATAGTCGTAATAGTCGTAGGTTAAAAGACGCGAGAGGGTTTGGGCACGACTGGCGAAGTTGAAGACAAAGGAGTTAAGAGTCGAATCTTGGGCAAACTGTAACTCCTCCGGGGTGATGGGTTCCCGGCGAATCTGATCAAGTTCCTGTCGTACCGCTTCGATAAAGGGAACCGTCGCTTCCGAGCGAGTTTGTCCCCCAGCCCGAAACACCCCCGGATAGTCATATTGCGCTCCCCAAAAGCCATAGACGGAGTAAGCTAAGCCTTGGCGCGATCGCACTTCGTTAAACAGCCGCCCCCCAAAGCCACTGAGAACATTATTCATCACCCCTAAAACCGGATAGTCAGGATCATTGCGGACTCCCCCCAGATGACCCAGTTCCACGTAACTTTGGCTTAACTCCGGGCGATCGACCATAAACAGGCCCCCCGTCTCAGCCTGAGCAATCTCAGACCAGCTGGAGGAGGGGTCGCCTAAGGAGGAAGCTGTAGCCTGCCAATCTCCCAGCTTTTGCTCAATGAGACCTTTCATCTGAGTCGAGTCAAAGTCACCCACCAAGCCGAGAATCAGGCGATCAGGTTGCACGGAATCTTGATAGAACCCCTGAACATCCTCTCGCTCAATCCCATCGAGGGTCTCATATTCCATCGTCCGCGCATAGGGACTCTGCTCCCCGTAAATCAGCTTCTGAAACTCACGATTGGCAATACTACGGGGTTCATCATTACGTCGGGCGATGTTCCCCCGAGCTTGGTTTTTCAGCAAGGCGAACTGTTGTGGCTCAAACGCCGGCTCCCGCAAGACTTCCACAAACAGGGAAAAGACACCATCTAAATCGGAGCTGAGGGCATCAAAGCGCACGGTTCCGTTACTGGTGCCAATGGAGGCTTCCACGGAGGCGGCTTTTTGTTCTAATTGCCGATTCAGGACATCAGGGGGATGACTGACCGTACCTCCGGCGCGCATTAAGGCCCCGGTGAGGCTGGCTAACCCAACTTTATCAGCCGGTTCGAGGCGACTACCGGTTTGAATTAGGCCAACACCGGAGACTAATGGGAGGGTATGCTCTTCAATCAGATACACCTTGAGGCCATTATCGAGTTGAAATTGCTCATACTCTGGGAGTTGAACCTCGGGCAGAGGAGGGAACTCTAACTCGCTGTAATGTTGCGGCGTGGCGGCGACGGAGGGGGGAGCTTGTAAGAGTTGGCTAATTAATAGCCCCACGAGAAAGAGTAAGGCTAAATAGGGGCGTAGATGTTTCCAGAAGGGAATTTGGGACGGCTCAGACATGAGTTCAGAAGATTGGGGGTCACGATAGGGGGTTACGATTCGGGGTTAGAGGCTATGGGGGCCTCTAGGAGGGGAGTAATTTACCGATGGTCCGATTTTCGGCTCGGAAGGTTTGGCGAGCCACACGCCGGATATCGTTGGCGGTTACGGCTTCGATGGCCTCGATTTCCTGAAAGAGGTTACGCCAGTCGCCGGTTTTGGCTTGGTATTCAGCTAGGAGGCTAGCCATACCGGAGTTGGAGTTGAGCGATCGCACCAAACGGGCTTTGGCCTGGGTTTTCACCCGTTCTAAGTCCTCGGCGGCTACGGGCTGTTGTTTAATCTGTTCAATTTCGTGACGCAGGGCGGTTTGTACCTCTTCTAGGCTATGGTTGGGGGCGGTTAGGGCGTAGAACAGGACTAAATTAGCAAATTTATCACCGGGAAAGCCGTTGAGTCCTTGAGCGTTGAGGGCAATTTGTTGTTGTTCGACGAGGGATTGATAGAGTCGCGAGGTGCGGCCATCACTCAGGAGTGCCACGAGCAATTCGTAAGCGGCGTTGTCGGGATGGGTGCGGGCGGGACGATGATAGCCTTCTAAGTACCAGGGTTGACTGGGAAAGCGCACTTCAACTTCCCGCGTTTCCCGTTGAGGCGGTTCCACTTCCCTGACGGCGGGAGGGGTGGGGCCAGGCTGGTAGCGACCAAAATAGATTTGGGCTAATTCTTGGACGCGGGCCAGTTCTACATCGCCGACAATGGCCACGGTGAGGTTGTTGGGAACGTAGTAGGTGTCGTAAAACTCCCGCGTGTCTTGGGGGGTGAGGTTGCGGATATCCGCTTCATGGCCAATCACGGGTTGGCGGTAGGGATGGACAGCGAAGGCGCTGAGGAGAAATTCTTCGACGAGACTACCGATGGCGGAGTTGTCAGTTGCTAGGCGACGTTCTTCGAGGATGACCTCTTGTTCTTCATAGAATTCCCGAAACACCGGTTCTAGGAAGCGTTCGGATTCGAGGGACATCCAGAGTTCGAGCTTGTTGGCGGGGAAGCTATAGAAGTACCGCGTGGCATCGGCGGAGGTGGTGGCGTTGAGGCCGACACCGCCATATTGCTCGACGATTTGACCAAATTCATTTTGAATGACGTACTCTGAGGCCTGGTGTTGGACGGCTCGGAATTCCTCTTCGAGTTCCCTGGCTTGGGCTTCGTCACCGGCGGACTGGGCTTGGCGGATTTGCTCATGGAGTTCATTGAGCTGTTGCAGCAAGGGCGCTTCGGCCTCGTAGTTTTTGGTGCCGATGCGGGGGGTTCCTTTGAAGGCTAAATGTTCGAGAAAGTGCGCGACCCCGGTTTTTCCTGAGGGTTCGTTGGCTCCCCCAGCATCGGCATAGGTCATGAAGGAGATGATGGGCGCTTCATGACGTTCTAAGACAATGAATTTCATGCCATTGTCTAGGGTGAATTCCCTGATTTCCGCTTGGGTGCGATCAAGATAGGGTTCAATGGAGCTGGCCCAACTCGGCGCGGGGATCAGGGTTAGAGCTAGGAGTAGGGGCATCAGCAGCAGGGCGATCGCCCGCCGTCGACGGGGCTGCTGTCTGGAGGGGGCGCTTAAAGGGGTTTGCCAAAGCTGGAAGAACGTGAACATAGGTTAAGTCGGATATCGTTGAATGGGTCTTAAGGTTGGTGCTTAATGTGAGTCAAGACATAGAAGTTTTGCGATATATAACTTCTGATAACAATCTGTGAATGTTTCCGCATTTTTTGCAAAACTTATCCCAGAATAATGTTAGCAACTCCACGCTAAAGTCCTCGAGTTTTATAAGACTGATGAAGACAATGCTTCACCCGACCCGCACCCCAGAGGCGGAAACCCGCACGCGCATCTTAGCATCGGCTCGTCGGTTGTTTGCCCATCAAGGGTTTGAGGGCACGACAACCCGCGCTTTGGCCCGGGCGGCTGGGGTGGCGGAGGGAACTCTCTTTCGACATTTTGACAATAAAAAGGCCATTTTGGTGGAAGTGGCCACTCAAGGCTGGGTGGAACTGCTGACGGATTTACTCACGGAACTGAGTGAGATGGGCAGCTATAAGGCAGTCTCCCAGGTGATTCAACGTCGTTTGTTCCATCTCCGGGAAAATGCCGATTTGATGCGGGTTTGCTTTCTCGAAGCCCAGTTTCACCCGGAACTGCGCGATCGCATTCAAGAGGATGCGATCGCCAAAATGATGGATGTGGCAGAAGCCTTTGTGGAAACGGGCATCGAGCGGGGGATTTATCGCCCCATGAACCCCCGCTTGGTGGCGAAGGTCTTTCTGGGCATTTTTGCCATCTCCGGCTTTAGCTATCAAACCCTGATGGAAGGGAATCCCTCCCCAGAAGCCATGAAAGAGATCGCCGATGGCTTGGCGGATATCTTCCTCAATGGGGTTCTAGTGAAGGATGCTTAGGAGTCAGACTCCTCACCGATGCCCTGCTGGCCCCGAAAGCCGGTGATAATCCGGGTTCCATCTTTGAGAATATGGATTTCCATCTGATCGCTGGCCCAGTCGAGACGAGATTCTAACTCTGGGTTAAACACTCGTACCCGTTGGTTACGGGAGGAGACGAGGGAGGTGGGATCATGGATGGCTTGGTTCTTTAGGTAGGGGCCATCGATGAGGAGATCTAACTGTTCGAGTAGATCGCAGGCGCCTGGAGGTGCGGTGGGCGATCGCAATTCGTCGAGGGTAAAGCCACTAAAGGACATCACCGTTAACCCTTGAGCTTTTAAGCGTCGCGCTAACTCAGCTAAGGCCGGAGCTTGCCAAAAGGGTTCTCCCCCAGAAAAGGTGACCCCTTCGTTTAAGGCATTGCCAGTCACCCGTTCGACTAATTCATCAATGGAGATGAGTTGATTGGCTTCAAAGGACCAAGAACTGGGGTTAAAACAGCCTGGACATTCCCGTAAACAGCCCTGAACCCAAATGACGGCCCGTTTACCGGGGCCATTGACTTCAGATTCATCCACATAGCCCATAAT
>SMDP01000116.1 GCA_012911965.1 Geitlerinema sp. P-1104 | reverse complement strand
GACTACATGAGCCGATTAACCCGTTTCGGCCGTCTGAGGGGCGATCGCCGTTATATGAGAAGTTACAGCATTTGGCGCAACCGGAGCGGGATGAGGATACTTTAGAATAGAATTCTGTGAGGGTGAGAGCCAGTGTTGTGATGTTGAGAGGTTGAGACCATGGTTGTAGCAACATCCCCCCCAGTGATTGAGGTGGATAGGTTGGACGTCCGTCGAGGCTACAGTCTGGAGGACTATCGACGCTTTGAGGCGGAGTCGCTGGAGCGTCACGAGTATCGAGATGGGGAGGTGGTGACGATGACGGGTGGTTCTGAGGCCCATAATACGATTACGGTGAATTTGGTGGTGTTGCTGGGCTTTTTGCTGCGAGATAGTCCGTTGCGGCTGTACAGCAGTGATTTGCGTTTGTGGTTGCCTCAGTACAACCGCGCCACCTATCCTGATGTGATGGTGGTGGAGGGGGAACCGGTGTTTCAGGAACAGCGAAGTGATGAGATTCTCAATCCGACGCTGATTGTGGAGGTGTTGTCTCCGTCAACGGCGGCTTATGATCGCGGGGATAAGTTCCGCCGCTATCGTTCGATTCCCAGTTTTGCCGAGTATCTGCTGGTGAGTCAGCAGGAGCCGTATGTTGAGCAGTTCTCTCGTCGGGATGAGGGGGTGTGGGAGTTTCGGGCGTTGGAGGGGTTGGAGGGGGCGATTAGTCTACCTCGCTTTGATGTGGAACTCCCGCTTGGGGAGATTTATCGGCGGGTAAGGTTTGCTGAGACGGGGTGAGTTGGGGGATTTCCTGAGTGGCAATCCATCGGTTCAGGTGTCAAGAAATCATGATACGGGATGTTTGCGGGTTTAGATATATCTGAGGGAATCCAACGATGAATGAAGACAACATTCTCAGTCAATTACAAGGAACTGCGATTGAAGAACGCATCGTTTCTTCTCCACCCTTGGACTCGGAACATAAGCCTCTGCGAGGTCGGGTGATTCGCTATGATGAGCCGTATGAGCCGGTAGCCACAGAAGATTGGGAAGTTCTAGCGTGATTCTCCTCGAATCGACCTGCTTATCTGGATTTCATGCAGATCCAGTCGACCAAATTATTGTCGCAACTGCTGAAGCTGGGATGACTTTTGCAGAAGTTGGAACCGTCGGTTCGGGATGCGATCGCGCTCAAGCAGGTGTTACAGTCTCCGCAGCAAACGGGATCTTAGGCTTAGGTGCGATAATGTCAGTCTGTGATGGGGGTCACTAGCAAGAGGTGATGATCATCATTGCTGGGAGATGCTAAATCCCGTTAGATGGCCTTACCATAAAACAATGTCACTTATGTCTGGTCAAAAGATGCGACATATTTTAGGATTTTCTAGAGGTAAGGACAGCATGGTGTTAGCGGTGCTGTTAAATCGGGGTATTTCCTGGAGTGTCTGAATATTGATATAAAACCAGGGCTCGTTTAGGTATCCAGAGATATCTTTGTTTTGAGCGTGCTTGCGATCACTACTTAGCCCTGCACGCACTCTAGTTGTCCATCTAATAAGAAAATCAAGTCCAGATCTTTGAATACTATCTAAATGAATCTCCATGAAATCTATAAAAATCAAGAACCTGCGGAGTTTAAAAGATACAAAAGAAGTTGAGATTAAACCAATCACAGTATTGTTAGGTCAAAATAGTTCTGGAAAAAGCACATTTCTCAGGACTTTTCCACTGCTCAAGCAAAGTGCCGACTCCAGAACTATTGCCCCTATTTTGTGGTATGGTCATTTGGTTGACTTTGGTGGTTTTCCGGATGCTGTTAATCGTGAACTCAAAGGTAATCCTATTGGTTTTGAGTTCAGATTAGAAATTAACTTTAGAGATCCGAGTATTAGGTTTTTCAATAGACGCAATAAATGGTTGAAAAATCTCGATAAAATTGATACAAATGTATGTTTTGAAGTCGAACAGACAAAGAAAGAAGAAGTGTCTAGACTAAGTAAAATAGTCCTACTTTTTTTTGGTCACAAAGTATCAATAAATTTGAAAACCAATGGAGAGATTGATACTTTATTCATAAATCAAAGTGATCATAGTGAGTTGGGTAAGCACATTAAAATGGAGCAACAATTTGGATTACTTCCCAATTTATTTGCAACTACAACGTCCGGAAAAGGAGTGAGGGCATTCCGAGTTAGTCACAATTATGATAAAGATGAATCTCCTTTGTACAAAAAACTCTTTCACAAAGTCCAAGAAATCGCTCATCGAAACACAGGCAAACAAAATATTATTGAGATAATTGATGAAATAAAGTTTGGTGATGATCAAGAGATACTAAATGGTATTGCCTCAGTACCATACAAGGGAAAAACATGGAAAAATAAAATTGAAAAATGGAATTTAGATGATGCAGATTTTAAGGATTTGCGTGATCTAATAGTTGTAAACGTTTTTCCTATTATTTATGAAAGTGTTCAAGATTATTTAGTCCGACTAGCAAGAAATATTAGTTATATAGCACCTATTCGTGCGTCAGCAGAGCGATATTACCGCTTGCAGGGTCTTGCAGTTGATGAAGTTGACTCTACCGGAAAAAATTTAGCCATGTTCCTAAGAAACTTATCGACTAATGAAACAAAAAGATTCAGAACATGGATGGAAGATAACTTTGGCTATACTCCTGAAATAAAGTCAGAAAGTGGACATATATCTTTAAAACTGAGAGACTCAAATTTAAATGAATCCTTCAACCTGGCCGATATGGGCTTTGGTTTTTCCCAGCTTTTACCCATTGTTACCCAGTTATGGTATCGTGTCAGTTCTCCTTCTCCTCGGAATAGGTTGCATCCATATTACCGATTAATTCCAATGATTCTTGCAATTGAGCAACCAGAACTTCATTTACATCCTAGTTTTCAATCCAAAATTGCTGATGTGTTATGTTCAGTTCTAGAAATTGCTAAGATATCAAAAATAGATCTACGCTTAATTATTGAAACCCATAGTGAAGTTATCATAAACAGACTTGGCTCTCTGATTTACGAAAAAAAATTAAAAAAAGAAGATGTTAGTATAATTATTTTTAATCAAAATCGTGATGAACTTAAAAGTGAACTTCAAATCAGCAATTATGATGAAGAGGGTTTTTTAGAGAATTGGCCTCTAGGCTTTTTTAATTATGAGTCATGAAATTTATTAACAATGGTTAGATTAGAAATTAAATTGGGATTTTAGGTTATGCTTTTTGTGATTGACGAGACTATTGCTGACGTTTTAGAATTAGGAGATGAAAACTGCCAGGAAACAAAAGATATTGTCGAGGTTCTTACCAGCTTAGCTATATCATGGAAGCATGGGAAACACATCATATATTCATCACGTCCCGCTTTAAAAAAACTGAGTGAAAGCAGTTTACTTGGAAAATTTAGTGAGTGCTACAAAAGAATAGAATTAGATTTAACAACAATTAAAGAATATAAAAATAAGTTGATTAGACATATAGAAATTGTTAGCGGTAGCAGAAAAAAAATTTATATACCACAATGCCAAGAGTCGGGAGGTAAAAAAGTACTTATTATTCCGGTTTCTCAGCTAGCTAAAGATAATTCTATATTTGACAAGACTATGTTACTTTGCGAAGAAGATGACGATCAGTATTTTTATGTAAAAATTACTGAAATTTATAAACTAATATCTCGGATTAAATGCCCTTTACAGTATGAGAGTTCAATTCCCTCTGGCCACGGAGATAAAACAGGCGATTATTATAAGAAAATTCAAGAAGAAGCACGCCATCTATGTTTATGTATTGCAGACAGTGACCGAAAATTCCCTAGTGATTCTCATAAGGCTACGGCATGTAAAATTGTTGATAACGATGACCCTAGTAAGCTTCTAACCGAGCATTTTATAATAGATGTACATGAAATTGAAAACTTAATTCCAACTGATTTAATCAGATCAGTTATAAGCAATAGAAGAACTATAGATAGTATAAAAATACTAGATAAACATTATCCCGAAGCGCGGCTATTTTTAGATTTAAAGAAAGGATTAAAGCTAGTAGAAATTTTAGATCAAGGCGGCAAGGAGAAATTTTGTGAATACTGGAGAAATGTAATACAAGAAACAGGCTTGTACTGCAACGAATTTTGCACAGATCTTCCAAACTGTTCATCCAAGGACAAGTGTACATGCACCATTTTCGAAGGTAATATCACTCTACGAAAAGTAATAAAACATTTGCAAAACGAAAACTTATCTGATCATAAATTAAAAGAAATGTTAGATAAAAATTTAGAAAAAAAATGGTGTGAAATTGGCTCACTAGTTTGGGCTTGGTGTTGTGGTTCTCAACGAAAATCTGGTTTGTAATAGTAAATCCAGTCACCCCAAAACCCCTGACTTACCGCCAACGCAATCTGTGAACTCACCGTTAACTCATAGGCCTTCTGTACTCGCTCTCGAATCAGGAGCGAGTCGATGTCTAACTTTAAGTCGTTAATGTGGGACTCCATTAAATTTTTCCAACGTCCCTCTTTGACAGTATCATGGGTAATGCAGATTCCTTGATACTGCAAATCTACAAACTTACTAAAATACTGCTGTGCCGGTAAATTGTTAGATTTTGAAGAATTGACACTCTGTGACACTGGGATAAGGTTCCAAAGCTGATTATGTGCCACAAACGACCAAGGCAAGTAATGATCTAAGGATAAATCATCTGAACCCAGGGTTAACGTTTGACCGGAGTAAATGCACTCAATTGGTTTTACTTTTAGGACTTCGTTCCAATATTGAGTTTGTTTTTCTAGGGATTCCCGCTTTTGAGGGACAAATAACTTGTTAACAACTCCCGGTGTGTTGGGGTTGCGTCGCTGGACATAGTTCAACCAGTGCCAAGATACCCAACCTGTGATGATTGCCAGATGTAACTCCAGATAATCCGCCCAGTCTGGATGGACGATGATGGCTTGACAATCTTTATAACTCTCGGAATCAAAGCAATAGAGGGGTTTACGAGATTCAAAGTATTGATTGGCGATCGCAGGCATAGCCACATCTAGTTCATTGCCACGACTTCGACTTACCCCCTTAAGTTTCAATTCCTCATCCAAAAAGGGAATAATCAGGCGAAAGGGGACATAACGCCTGAAATGCCTGATAATATCCCGCAAATCCTGAGCGGCGATCGCCTCCCGGAGTAATGTCTTATCCGTATCGGTAAATTTCAGGATTGGCTCACTAATCTCTAAATCTAACGCATCTAACTTTTGAGCGATTTTGTCCTGTGTTCCCAGAGACAAGCGAAAATAGGCATGAGGATACCAAGCATTGGCCAGCATCTCAATAATCAGATCCTCGAAGCGAATAGGATCTTGTGTCTCAAAATTACGCCGCCGTAAAATGTCCAGCAGGGACATGAAGAACAGAAACTTGTAAGAGTTAGTTGTCTCAGCAAACAACCGCGAGAGTGCGGCGACGTTTACCTGATGAGATAGTGGTAGAGAGCGGGGAGATTGAGGCGTGACGGCATTTTCTGTAACTGATCGAGCAAAAAACGCATTTATGAAGGTTTGAGCGGCTTCTGGTTCAATCTGACGGAGTGCATCGGCGATGTTGGTGATGGTTTCAGCGGTGGGATCGACTTGGCCATGAAACCAGCGAAAGACAATCGGGAGATCGACACCCAACTCTCTCGCTAAGCGATTTTGGCTGATTCCATACAACTCCAGGGCCTGCTGGAGTGCGTGACTTGCTTTACTCATCTTCCTATCATGGCATAGAAGCTTAGCTCAGAGAATGTTATCCAGGATAAACGCCTCAAATTTCGCGCGATATGGAGGCCTGTGGTTTTAAGGATTCTTCAGGAACTGCGATCGTAAGTTATCCAGCTATTATGATTGAGGTTCTTTATCAACAACGAAACTTTCTAGGTCAAACCTAAGCTGATATCTTTCCAATTTTGAGTCTTTGATGCTGGATATAAACCATAGTTTATTGAGCAAAAAATATAGCTTTAACAGCATTAAATAACAGAGCAACAATAAAAGCAAGCACCAAACAACCACATCCAAGACTACGTGCTTCCTCTTGTTGATTTTCACTATCCACCAATATAGTACCCTGAGGATATACAAATACTAAAAGTGTCATAAGTATATAGGAACAAAGTAGCCAGTCTATGAAAGGATTACCACTTATTTCACTTTCAGGATTGAAAGCTACTGCTGCTCCGACAAAAAATACCGAAAGGGTAGAGTATAACTTGCTAACTGACTCACGGGTATTAAGAACCCCAAAATTAATAACCACATTTGGACAAATTAGTCCGACTATCCATGCGAAGGCCGACAGGCCGGCTAAAACTTCAATCCACGTGACTTCAGGCTCGGCAAAACCTCCAAACACAATGCTTACCCAAACCAACCATTTTACAAGAGACCCTAAGCAAGATGCGGGGCTAGACTCTTCATCGTAAGATGACGAAGATAACGATTCTGTTTTAGGTTTAGATCTTTGAGGACTATCATTTTTAGCTGTATTACCTTTTTGCTCATCTTTTTTAACTTTAGCTTTTTCCACTAGATTGTATGGAATATCAGCTATCACTATTGCTTTGCCTACTACCCCATCAAGCTCAGCAGTAACTTCAATATAATCGCTACCTTTTTTAGCAACAAAAGTCCCATCTGGAGAAATTATTCCTTCTTCCGTACAGTTCCAGTTCACCCGTTTAAGTTTTACTTTTTTTACTTTTTTTCCGTCACCATCAATGCGAAATGCTTTAAAACGACATGATTCATTGATGTTAATTCTTTTCTTTTTGGGAGCAACAACAATTTTATATTTTCGGTTATGTGATCTCTCTAACCTAGATGGTTGAGGTGTTTCTTTAGGTTGGGTAGAGCCTTGATTTGTCGGTGTCTCCTGGGGTGGCTTCTGCTCAGATTCTGATATCTTTCGCTCATCTTCATAAGACAAAACATCTATTGTCGCACTGACTGTCATCTCAAGTGTCTGTTCAACTTGAGCTTTCTGGCTAATGTGCTGCTCAACTAAGGCTCCGACCCCGCTACCACTTTCTTCAAGTTTTTCGTATCTGCTGAGCAATTCGTGAAACTTCACTCCTTGTCTCTTGAATCTATAATAGAACTTAGCCGTATATCCAATAGCCTGAAACGTAACGAAATTTGCAAAACCACTAATACACAGTTTACTAAGTTCACTCGTTGAAGTGATTGAGTTTACCCAGTCTACACCAAGCCTCTTTAGGCGTTGAGTGTTGTAAACAATCGCGAAAACGACAATATCTTCTAACCAGTTGAACTCTTCAAATCCATAACAGTAACCAATTTGGAAAACCACTTCCTCTAGCAAAGCCGTTACAGCTAGGAAGTCATATTGAACTCCCCTTATCTGAACGTCTATCTGATCTTGGATTTCAACACCAGTCGCTGCAATAAATTTATTTTGAACTAAAACATCACAGAGTTCTTCCGTGGTTACATGGGGATGTATTTTTTTTAGATGATCAACTTCTTGTTTTGCTCGTCCGTAATCTAAGCCATCATTGATCAGTCTCTCAAGGTAGGCCCACAAAAAATCATTGACGAGAATATGACTGAGAATATAGCTAGTAGCATATGACTTTAGATGTTCAACTCCACTAGAAATCAAGCGATTTGGGTTTGTGGCTAATTCCTCTATAGTCTCAACAATACTTTTGTAAAGTTTTTGGGTACTCTCAATAAGTTCTCCCAGGAAATCCTTGACCTCACCATCATGTACTTTTTTGATTGTATCTGAGGTGCGTTTAGCTAAGGAAAAACTCTCAGTAACTGAATCCCGGGTCTCGAAGTATGATTTGATTTCATGATGATCAAGATAAGGTTTTTTGATATCCAGGGGATTTCCCCGAATATGCAAGACATCTAAGCTCACATTCCGTAAACAGTTAGGAATTTCTTTAAACTTGTTATAACTAAGATTCAGGCTATGCAGGCGCTCGATTTTCCCAAAATCTTCTGGTAGATGTTCTAACTGATTACGACTTAGATGAAGAACATGGAGTCCTTCGACTTTCACTAACTCAGCGGGTAACTTTTGCAACTGGTTTTTATTTAGATACAGCCGGCTGAGGTTCTGTAGTTGTCCTAACTGGCTAGGTAACTTTTGCAACTGGTTGTTATTTAGGTTCAGCCGGCTGAGGTTCTGTAGTTGTGCAAATTCAGCGGGCAACTCTTGCAACTGGTTGTTACTTAGCTCCAGTTTCTCAAGGGACTGTAGTTGTGCAAATTCAGCGGGTAACTCTCGCAACTGGTTGTGACTAACATTTAGCCGCAAGAGACGCTGTAGTTGTCCCAATTCAGCGGGCAACTCTTGCAACTGGTTGTTATTTAGCTCCAGTTCCGAGAGGTTCTTTAGTTTTCCCAACTCAGAAGGGAACTCTTGCAACTGGTTGTTACTTAGCTCCAGTTTCTTAAGGGACTGTAGTTGTGCAAATTCAGCGGGTAACTCTCGCAACTGGTTATGACTAACATTTAGCCGCAAGAGACGCTGTAGTTGTCCCAACTGGGGAGGGAACTCTTGCAACTGGTTATTATTTAGCTCCAGTTCCGCGAGGTTCTTTAGTTTTCCCAACTGGGGAGGGAACTTTTCCAACTGGTTGTTATTTAGATATAGTTCCTCAAGGGACTCTAGCTGTCCCGACTGGGGAGGTAAATCTTGCAACTGGTTGTTATTTAGGTACAACCGCCTGAGGTTCTTTAGTTTTCCCAACTCGGCGGGTAAATCTTGCAACTGGTTGTTATTTAGGTACAGCCGCCTGAGGTTCTTTAGTTGCCTCAACTCGGTGGGTAAATCTTGCAACTGGTTGTTATTTAGGTACAGCCATCTGAGGTTCTTTAGTTGCCCCAACTCGGTGGGTAAATCTTGCAACTGGTTGTTATTTAGCTCCAGCCATCTGAGGTTCTGTAGTTGTCCCAATTCGGCGGGTAACTCTTGCAACTGGTTGTTATTTAGCTCCAGGTCCTCAAGGTTCTGTAGTTGTCCGAACTGGGGAGGGAACTCTTGCAACTGGTTGTTATTTAGCTCCAGCCGCCTGAGGTTCTGTAGTTGTCCGAACTGGGGAGGGAACTCTTGCAACTGGTTGTTATTTAGCTCCAGGTCCTCAAGGTTCTGTAGTTGTCCGAACTGGGGAGAGAACTCTTGCAACTGGTTGTTATTTAGGTACAGCCATCTGAGGTTCTGTAAGTCCCAAACTTCTGAAGGCAAGGTCGTTAGACCTAAGCCTGACAAGTTCAAGGTCGTCGAACCAGTTTCCTTAACTTGTTCAATTCTTCGTAACGCCTCAGCCTCTGACATGACCGCACCTTGCTACCGCTAAACTACATTATAGTGGTTTTCTCAAAACCTGCCACCCTACTGGCTGGCCAACCCCTCCCCAGACCATCTCGCCACCTGGCTCAGCCTCAGCGTTCCCCCAGACTACGCCATCCTCGAAGAGGCTTGGCGATATCGTCACCGCTCCCATCCCCTGGGGGACTATTACCAAACCCCCGACAAACTGCAACTACTGCGTCAGTGGCTGGGACTCCTCCCACCAGCCATTCCCGAACTGGGGTCCTATCCCGGAGACATTCCCCCAATCATCGCCGAAGAGTTCGATCGCCATTGGACCCAACAACTCCACCACAGCCAGGGAGCCATCCTCGACCAACTCTCCCCCTCCCAACAACCCGGATTCCCCCGCATTGCAAAACTCTCCTATGGCCTAGCCGTCAAAGACCGTCATGGAGAATATCTCACAGCCGAACGCAACCAAAAACTCAAACCCCATCTCTCCCTAGACCAATATCAGAAACTACAACGACCCACTCCCCCTCAACCCCTCCCCAAAAACGCCACCCCAGACCAAGCCTTAACCTGGGCCACCCAGCAGTATCTCCCCTTTCGCCGCTGGGAGACCACCGACAGTCAAACCGTCCCCCAAGACCGCCTCAGCGATCGCCTAGCCATCAGCTTTGTCGATTGGATTCATCACCACTATCCCCAACTCAAAACCATCCCCGCCAAAGACTCCCACCTCAACTACAAAGCCACCCAAGTCGTTCAAGACCTCTGCAAAACCCATCCCGTCTTATGGGTGGTCGTCGATGGACTGGGTTGGTTGGACCAACAAGCCTTAATCGAATATCTCCAACACAAAGACCTAGCCGTGGAGGAACTTCAACCCCGATTTAGCCTCCTCCCCACCACCACCGAATTTGCCAAATGGGGACTCTACGCACAACAAACCCCCCGGGCCGACGTTTGGGAGAATAATATGAACAAAGCGTTCGCCAAAGTCGGACTCGGGAAACGCTACACCGACTCCCAAGACTCCCAACTCAAACAAGACATCCAAGGCGATCGTCACCCCCTCTACTGCTGGGACACCACCCAACTCGACAAACTCTATCACGAGAAAAAAGACTGGGAACTCCTCTATCACACCGACCGACCTCGGGTTCTACAAGGAATTTGCGATCGCATCGACTTCTATCTCAACAAACACCCCGAGCGCGATCGGCTCAAAATCGTCATCTCCAGCGACCACGGCCAACTTCTCGGCGCCTCCAGCCAAGGGGTCATCTGTCCCCCCAACCTCACCCCCCAGGGACGAACCGCCAAAGGAGTCACCGACAACCCGAACTTTGTCGTCTTACATCGCCATGACTTCGACCTCCCCGAAGACCTAAGCATCGTTAAAGACGCTTCCACCCTCAGCAGCTTCAGCTACAGCCAAGACCAAACCGTCATCGGCTCCCATGGTGGACTCTTTCCCGAAGAAGTCGTCATTGGCTACGCTGTTCTCAGTCGCCAAGTTCAGCGTTCCCCCATCCGGCTCCACTGTAGCGGCTCAGGAGAAGCCAACCAAAGCGGACAACTTCAACTCAGCATCCACAATCCCAACCCCGTCTCCCTCACAGACCTAATTCTCACCATCGACCAACTCCCCCACTTCCAAAGGGGCCAACCCCTGAGCGAACCCATTCCCCCTAAAAGTCATCAAACCCTCTCCCTAACCCTTCCCACCTGTCCTGAACTTCCCCCCAACGCCTCCAACTCATCCCTCCCCCTCTCGGGAACCCTAACCTTTCAGTATGCTGGAGTCGAACCCGGAACCGCCAACCTCAACCCCAACGCAACCCTAGAGATTAAACAACTGTTTAGCAGCAACCTCAACCTTGATGACTTCATCTAACCTCATCGACTATCCCAACGTACTCATCCGCGACGTCTTCGGACCCCTCTGTATCGACAAACAGCGGCTCCCCTCCAGTGGACTCACCGCCGCCGGAGTCCCCAGCTTTGTCGCCGAATGGCTCTTAGACAAAATCGTCCCTGGTTCCGGCCCCCTAACTCCCGAGGAACGAACTCAACTGAATGGATTTGTCGCCAAAGCCTTTCCCCGTAAAGACGACAAAAACGAAATTATGTTCAACCTCAGTCAAGGGAGAAGCCACAAACTCATCGCCTTAATGCAAGTTCGGGTGAAACTGCAACGAGATGGAAGTCTCGACCCCGACCCCGTCGCCAGCATTCCGGTCCTCAACCTAGAAAACTGTCCAATTCCTCTCGACATCATCGAACGCAATAAAATGTTGCTCAGAAACGGGGTTTGGGGAAAAATCACCCTGGCGGGTCAGCTAGATCACCCTGTAGAAGTTATTGATTTTGAACCCTTCCAATGTTCCAGCGTTGACCTAGACCTTTACGCCAACTGTCGCGCCAAGTTTACGATACTGCAATGGCGAGACTTAATGCTCTGTTCCATGGGGTCAAACCCCGAACATCCCGGCTACACGGATGAGGCGAAAACCTGGATGTTGGCTCGTTTACTGCCCTTAGTTGAACCCAACTATCATATTATGGAACTGGCTCCCAAGGGAACGGGAAAGAGTTTTATTTTTGAGAATATCAACAGTAAAGTCGCCTTAGTCAGTGGTGGAAAAGTCACCCCAGCACAACTGCTCATTAACGGACGAACCAAGGAAGTGGGAATCTTGGGACGCCATGAAGTTGTGGTTCTCGATGAAGTCCAAAGTCTCACCTTTGATAATCCTGACGAAGTGATTGGTCCTCTCAAAAACTATCTCGCCAGTGGTCGCTATAATCGCTCAGGATTTGCCGAAATTTCCAGTGATTGTTCCTTGGTGATGTTGGCCAATATCCAACTCAATGAATATTTGCGTCCCCGCAATGAGAATAACTTAATTGGTGACCTGCCTGAGTTTTTATCAGAAACGGCTTTTTTAGACCGCATTGCCGGAATTATCCCTGGTTGGGAAATTCCCAAGTTTAAACAAGATATGATTGCCTCTCAGGTTGGCTTAAAAATGGACTTTTTTGGCGAGGCACTTCTGTCACTACGTTATGACAATCGTTTTTATGCCTATGCTCAACACCATACCCAGTTCAACCAAACCACAAATATTCGTGACCAAAATGCCATCTGTAAATCAGCGGCGGGATTTCTCAAAATCCTCTATCCTCACCTGTCTCTAACAGTTATGGATTATGAACGGAATTGTTTGAAACCCGCTCTTCAATTGCGTCAGTTTATTCGTAACTCGCTCTATTCTTTGGATGAGGAGTTTCGAGGATTTGGCGAATTGATTGAAGCTGAGGTAAAATAGGAAACCTAAATAATACAAATAGAATGGGGTAGGGTGTGTTCCGGCTTCGTTGAATGTTTAATTTTTGGCAACAAGATTAAGCTAGCCGGAACGCACCGCACTCGGGGACAAGATGAGAGCCAGGGTGTCTGGCTACCGGGAAAAATTTATGATGGAGAATTGCCGGATTACAGCGATGGTGCGTTGCGGCGGCTTCTAAATTGTCCTCTTTGTTCCACATGGGTTTGAGCCGCAACACACCCTACCGCCAGGATGATTGACCCCTAACCCGTCTAGCTTACCCCCTACCGATGCCTCCCATCTACCTCGACTACCACGCTACCACTCCCGTCGATCGCCGCGTCATTGAGGTGATGACCGAAACCCTCACCCACCACTTCGGGAACGCCAGTAGCATCGACCACCCCTACGGCGATCGCGCCGCCGCACAAGTCAAAACCGCCAAGCAGCATCTAGCAACCCTCATCGGTGCATCTCCTCGGGATATCCTCTTCACCTCCGGCGCAACGGAAAGCATCAACCTCGCCATTCAGGGATGTTTGCGGGACACCCCCCTCAAGATTCTCCTCAACCCCCTCGAACATAAAGCCGTCCTCGATACCTGCGAGGCGATCGCCCAACGAGGACAGGCCCAACTCCACTATCTCACCCCCACCGCCACCGGACAACTCGACCTAGAGGAGATTGACCGCTACTGTTGCCAGGGAATCGACCTGCTGTGCGTCATGGCCGCCAACAACGAAATCGGCACCCTCTATCCCGTGGAGGCGATCGCCAAAATCGCCCAAACCCACCAAGTCCCCTATCTCTGCGACGGCTCCCAAGCGGTTGGAAAACTCCCCTTCCAATATCGCGACTGGGGACTCACCTTTCTGGCTCTCTCGGGTCATAAATTCTACGCACCCCAAGGCTGTGGCGCGTTAGTCGTGCGTCCCCAAACTCCCCTGACTCCCCTCCTCTACGGCGGCGGCCAGCAACGGGGACAGCGACCGGGAACCCTGAATCTACCGGGGATTGTCGCCTTAGGAGAAGCGGCCCGCCTACGGACCCTAGAAATGGAGACGGACGAATCGCGCATTGCTTGTCAACGCGATCGCCTCCAGTCCATCCTGCACGCCAACATCCCCCAACTTCAAATTAACGGCGACCTTAACCATCGCCTCGCCGGAAACCTGCATATCTCCATTCCTGGGATTCCCAACAGTGCCATTATCGCCCGAGTGCGCGATCGCCTGGCCATCTCCACCGGGTCCGCCTGCACCTCCGGCGTGGAAACCCCCTCCCATGTGCTGCGAGCGATCGGTCTTTCTGACTCCGCCATTGAAGGTTCCCTACGCATCGGCTTAGGGAAATTCACCCGTGACGCAGAGCTAGACGAAGCCGCGACTATTCTGAGCCAGAACCTCCTAGCTATCCAGAAAATTATGTCAAGATAAGCAAAACAGCTCTGACGCAATAGACCTGACTGTGATACAAGCGACTGAAACCCGT
>SMDP01000115.1:7186-14257 GCA_012911965.1 Geitlerinema sp. P-1104 | reverse complement strand
GTCCCCAATGTGCGCGGCGTGGAACAGTCCCGCACCCCCGAGGCCATCCGCACGGAAATGGAGGAACTCGGACGACAAGGCTATAAGGAGGTCACCCTCCTCGGGCAAAATATTGATGCCTATGGCCGAGATCTCCCCGGTAGTACCCCCGAAGGACGACATCTGCATACCCTCACCGATTTACTCTACTTCGTGCATGATGTGCCGGGAATCGAACGCATCCGCTTCGCCACCAGTCACCCCCGCTACTTCACCGAACGGCTAATTCGCGCTTGTCAGGAACTGCCCAAGGTCTGCGAACATTTCCATATTCCCTTCCAATCGGGGGATAATGAGATTCTCAAGGCCATGGCCCGGGGCTATACCCATGAGAAATATCGCCGCATTATCGACAAAATTCGCCATTATATGCCCGATGCCGCTATTAGTGCCGATGCCATTGTCGGCTTCCCCGGTGAAACGGAGGAACAGTTCCAAAAAACCCTCAAGCTGACTGCTGATATTGGTTTCGATATCCTCAACACCGCCGCTTACTCCCCCCGTCCCGGAACCCCCGCCGCTGACTGGGAGAATCAACTCAGTGATGAGGTGAAACAAGACCGCCTGCAACGGCTGAATCACTTAGTCAGTCTTAAAGCTGCTGAACGCTCTCAACGCTACGCGAATCGGGTTGAGGAGGTGTTGGTGGAGGAACAAAATCCTAAAGATCCCACTCAGGTCATGGGACGGACTCGGGGTAACCGCCTTACCTTCTTTGAGGGGAATTTAGAGGAGTTAAAAGGGAAAACTGTGTCTGTGGAAATCTCCGAGGTTCGCCCCTTTAGTTTGACGGGCCGAGTTCTGGCCTTAGTCTAATTTCAGGGGAGGCGTGCCACTTTTTTGCCTGGTTCTCTGAAAACAGTTTGCAGGGGCTGAAAATGCTAGAATCAGTGGACTTGATGGGGCGATCGCTCCATCACCTCCCTCTCTGAACTCGAACTCTACTTCTGACCCCATGTTGGAGTTGAGTTACTGTCGCGTTTTACAAGGAGATCTATGGCTTCTATACAGTCTATTGCCTTAATCTCGGTTCATGGCGATCCGGCGATCGAAATCGGGAAAGAAGAAGCTGGAGGACAAAATGTCTATGTTCGTCATGTCGGGGAAGCCCTGGCCCAGTTAGGTTGGCAGGTGGATATGTTCACCCGCAAAACCAATCCCAGTCAAGCTGATGTCGTCGAGCATTCCGCCAACTGTCGCACCATCCGGCTAACGGCGGGCCCCGAGTCCTTTATTCATCGGGATCTCATTTTTGACTATCTGCCCGACTTTGTTCGGGCCGTTCAACGGTATCAACGCCACTCGGGTCATGACTATCACCTGATTCACACCAACTACTGGCTCTCGGCTTGGGTGGGGATGCAGCTGCGACGTCATCAACCCCTGGTCCAGCTTCATACTCATCATTCTCTGGGGTCTGTGAAGTATCGTAGTGTGCAGGATATTCCCACTATCGCCCAAACCCGCTTAGCGACGGAAAAACGCTGCATTGAAACTGCTGACTGTGTCATCGCTACCAGTCCTCAGGAAGTGGAGGATATGCGGCGGGTGACCCCTCTGGGAAATCTGCAAGTCATTCCCTGTGGCACTGATGTGGAGCGTTTTGGCTCTATTTCTAAGGACGAGGCCCGGGCGCGACTGGGGATTGCCCCAGAGCAAAAACGACTGTTTTATGTGGGACGTTTTGATTCCCGCAAAGGCATTGAAACCTTGATTCGGGCCGCTGCGCGATCGCAGTTCCGAGATGACCCCAATTTTCAGGTGGTCATCGGCGGTGGGGCCCGTGCGGGCCATAAGGACGGTGATGAGCGCGATCGCCTCATGGCCCTAACCGAAGACTTAGGAATTGCTCACTTTGTGGAGTTTGCGGGTCGCATTGACGACGACCTCATGAGTGCTTACTACGCCGCTGCCGATGTCTGTGTGGTTCCGAGTCATTATGAGCCTTTTGGCCTAGTCGCTATTGAAGCCATGGCCTGCGGAACCCCCCTCGTGGCCAGTGCCGTGGGAGGTCTCCAATACTCGATGATTCACGAAGAAACGGGGTTACTGGTCCCTGCCAAGGATGATGCAGCCTTTGCCGCTGCCTGCGATCGCATCCTGGCCAACCCCGACTGGCGTAATCACTTGGGAGAGGCGGCTCGTCAACGAGTCCTAGATGAGTTCAGTTGGCAAGGGGTCGCCGAACATCTCAGCCAAGTCTATGAAGGCTTGTTAGAAGAAACGGCTATCCCGGCTTAGGAGGGGAAGAGAAGGCAATAGGCAGTAGGCAGCAGGCAGTAGGGGCAAGAAAGCCGTTTTTCTGTTGCTAGCTTGCCTATCGCCTAGGGCGACCATAAAGGTACGCCCCTACGTCTTTTCTATTGCCTATTGCCTATTGCCTAGGGCGACCATAAAGGTACGCCCCTACGTCTTTTCTATTGCCTATTGCCTATTGCCTTCTCTTTCCTACCCCCCAGCTACCGCTGGCACAATACTCACTTCATCTCCGTCGTTGAGGGGGGTTTCTGTGTTCTGCAGAAAGCGGATATCCTCGCTGTTGACATAGAAGTTGAGGAAGCGGCGGGGTTTGCCCTGTTCGTCACATAGACGGGCCTTAATCCCTGGACAAGACCCCTCCAGGGCATCGATTAACTCAGTGATACTCCCCGCGTCACAGTCAATCTTGGCGCGATCGCCGGTGAATTTTTGCAGGGGGGTGGGAATCAGAACCGTTACGGACATAACTCTACTCGACAAACAGTACAACAGAATTTTTCATCAATTGGGCGGTGGGGTCACCTTAGACCAGCACCTGCTGCCATTCCAAGCGGTTGAGGGTGTGAGAGCGTTCTAGGGCGCGCTCGAAGGAGTCGAGTTTCGGCTCAATGGTCAGAGGTTCACCAATGTAGCCTTGAACGGCCTCTTGAGTTTTTAAGCCGTTACCGGTGATATAGACGACAGTCACTTCGTCAGGGTTGATTTTTCCTGCTTCTACCAGTTTCTTTAGGGTGGCGATGGTGGTTCCACCGGCGGTTTCGGTGAAGATGCCTTCGGTTTCTGCTAGGAGTTTCATCCCGTCGATGATTTCAGCATCGGTGACGGATTCAATGGTGCCATTGGTTTTGTTGGCAATGTCCACGGCGTAGATACCATCGGCGGGGTTACCAATGGCGATGGACTTGGCAATGGTGTTGGGTTTGACGGGGGCGATGAAGTCTCGTCCTTCTTTATAGGCCGTGGCGATGGGGGAACAGCCCTCGGCTTGGGCCCCACTGAAGCGGACATCTTTGGCTTCTACTAAGCCGGTTTCGACAAACTCTTGGAAGCCTTTATAAATCTTGGTAAACAATGACCCAGAGGCGAGAGGGGCCACCACGTGATCGGGCAATTGCCAGCCGAGTTGTTCGGCTACCTCGAAGCCGAGGGTTTTGGAGCCTTCAGAATAGTAGGGACGCAGGTTGATATTGACGAAGCCCCAGCCTTGGGTGTTGGCAACTTCTGAACAGAGACGATTGACTTGGTCGTAGTTGCCCTTGACGGCCATCAAGGTGGGGTTGTAGATGAGGGTTCCCAGGATTTTGCCGGCTTCTAAGTCAGCGGGGATGAAGACGCAGCAGTCGAGGCCCGCATGGGCGGCGATCGCAGCGGTGGAGTTGGCTAAGTTCCCTGTACTGGCACAAGAGACTGTCGAGAAGCCCAATTCACGAGCGCGGGTCAGCGCCACGGATACCACCCGATCTTTGAAGCTGAGGGTGGGCATATTCACCGCGTCATTTTTAATATAAAGCTTTTTCAAGCCCAAGCGACGAGCCAAACGATGGGCTTCCACCAGAGGAGTCATTCCTGTTCCCACATCAATGGGGGTGTCCGTCGCCACGGGAAGGAAGGGTTTATAACGCCAGATGGAGTGAGGGCCGGCTTCGATGGTCTCTCGGCTCACCGTTTGACGCAAGACATCATAGTCATATTTCACTTCTAGCGGACCAAAGCACTCATCACAAACATGCTTGGCGGTGGCCTCGTACTCAGTGCCGCATTCTTTGCATTTAAGTCCAGTAAAGGCCGCGGTGGAGGCTTGTTTGAGGCGATCGATGGCTTGGGTCATGGGGGTCTCTACTTGTCTTAACTCAACCTGAATCGAAATCGTAACACGGGGGTCAAGGGTCGTCAAATAATCCCGACAAAAAAAGTCGGGATTGAAAATCAAGGTGGGTCTCTAAGGCGATTCTTGTCACTTGCCACCCTTTACATTGTAAGTATTTATTTGTCAATCCCCCTAAGGATTGATTTATGAAAACTTTAAAATCCAGGTCTAGGGACTAGCACCTGAAAAGCCTTGAGGGGACTGGTCTTTGTCAGGAAATCCCCGACAAAAACCTGGATAAATCTTTAATAAAGACCGCCTACTCGCGTTGACAGTCTTAAACTCACCTGAGAGCTTAGGAATGAGCCTAAACAACCCTCTATGGCAAACTCATAAGGTTAAAAGATAAGACAATGAGATTAGACATAACGGCTGGAATGTTAACAGCCCTGACCACAGCCGGATTAGCAACTCCAGCCGCCGCTTTTACGGTGAGCCAAAATAATGACAGGAATGCGTTACTAGAGGTTTTATTAGGTGATAGCCAAGGACTGAGCGATTTCTCGGTCAGCTTACAAGGTCATGGGAATGCTTTTGGAACCTTTACCAATGACCCATTTGGTCTAGGGGAAGGGATTGTTTTGAGTACGGGAAACGTCGAAAATATTCCTGGCTTAAATGAATCAGTTTATGACCTCAATACAGATTTCCATATGCCCGGAAGTCAACCTGGTACATTTGATTTAGCTCAGCTCGACATTAGTTTTTATGCCGATGACACCGTTGATCGCCTCTTTTTTGACTATGTTTTTGGCTCTGAGGAATTCCTGGAATTTGCAGGAAGTGATTGGAATGACTCCTTTGAACTCTTATTAAATGGGGTCAATCTGGCGAGGTTGAGTGATGGCCAAGAGGTTAACATTAATAACCTGGCCCATAGCCCAACCGGTCCATTTCATCCAGACTATATTGATAATCCCGTTGGCTCAGAGACCCCAGTTCGCCTCAATGGTTATACGAGAACTCTGACATTTGAAGGTCTCCTTCAGCAGAATGCGATGAATACGCTTAGTATCCGCATTCAGGATGTGGCTGATGGGGAACTAGATTCGGCTGTCTTCTTGAAAGGGGGAACCTTGGGAACCGTAACGCCAGCCAACGCAACGGCTGAACAGGTTCCTGAACCTAATGCCATGATGGGTTTGTTGATGTTGTCTGGGATGGCGATCGCCGCCAAACGGCGACAGGGGTATCGACATCCAAATCGCTAGGTGAGACAGACTGTTGATTTTTTAGATGTCATACTGAGTCACACTAAGTAGTACATAATTAGTCCACAAAAGCCTTATCGGTTAGATAGGGCTTGATTTATTTATGCCTATTATAAAGTGTCTGAAGCCTCTTGGCGATGAGTAATCCAGACAGGAATTTGGCTGGAGAGAGTGTTAGCCTGGTTGGAGATTTCGGTAAGCTGAGACAGAAATGAAGTCTAAGTAGACTCCCGCACAACCGCCATTCACCAAGGTTCTCCGGTGTTCGTATCTTTTTTCAACTATCCCTTCCTCCAACCCTCACAGCTTGCCTCTCACATTGACTTAGCGATTGAAACACCGAAAAACACCCAGTATGTCGCCAACTTAAAACGCTGGTCACGGGGATGTGCCTATGGAGTCATCTGCTTAGGGGTTCTGGTTCTACTGGGCTGGCTGTTTGATATCGCCCTGCTTAAAAGTATTGCACCCACCTGGGTGACCATGAAGGTGAACACAGCCGTTGGACTTGTGATCGCCGGCTCTGCGCTCCTGGCCAGTCATCGTCGCCTACAATTTTGGGAGCTGACCGGGGCCTGGATGGTTTTAGCTCTAGGACTGCTGACCACAGCACAGTATCTCTTCGATCTTAACTTAGGGATTGACGAAGCGATTTTCCCCGATGATCCTAATCCCGTTGCCACCTATGCTCCCGGACGCATGGCCCTAAACACCGCCCTTAGCTTTTCTAGCTTGGGCATCAGTCTGGCCTATCAAGCCTTTCGTTCTTACCGACGGGCTCAATTTTTCGCCATCGTCACCTTGATGATCTCCTTTCTCGGCTGTTTGGGCTATATCTTCGGCATTACCGCCTTTTATGGAATTGGTCAGTTTACAGAGATGGCTCTACATACAGGCGTGGCCTTCATCCTATTATCCCTGGGCATTCTGGGGCGTTATCCCGATCGCGGCGGGATGGGCATCACCGTCAGTGAACTGGCTGGAGGGGCTACGATTCGCCGCTTGATTGGCCTAACCTTCATCTTACCCACCGTCGGCTGTGGTTTAGTCCTTCTGGGGCAACGAGCGGGCCTCTATGATGGGGAAGTGGGGTTAGTGCTGTTGAGTGTGGCCAGTGTGTTTGTCTTGGGGACGGTGATTTGGTGGAACGCACGCACGATTGGGGCGACAGATTATCAGGCTCTCTATGACAACCTCACCGGACTTCCCAACCGGATTTTATTTCGCCAACAACTGAGCAACTGTTTGCGGGAAGCCCGAGAACAGGAACAGTCCCTGGCGGTCTTTTTTATCGATATTGACTGCTTCAAAAAAATCAACGATACTCTCGGCCATGACATTGGGGATGAGGTCTTGCAGCTGGTGACTCGTCGAATTTTGGCAGAACTGCCTGAGCAAGCGAGGCTCTCCCGCTGGGGAGGGGATGAGTTTACCCTCCTGTTGCCACATCCGGTTGATCGGCTCACCTGTGAACGCTTAGCCCGACGGCTGGTAGGAGTTCTTGGTTTACCTTTTGATATTGAACCCTATTCGTGCTACGTCAGTGGCAGCATTGGCATCGCTAGTTATCCTCAGGATGGCGAGGATGCCGCTAGTTTGATGAAACACGCTGATATTGCCCTACACCGTTCTAAAGAGACGGGACGGGGTAGTTTTCGCTTTTATCAACGAAGCCTGGAGCATCACGCCTATGAC
>SMDP01000115.1:0-7016 GCA_012911965.1 Geitlerinema sp. P-1104 | reverse complement strand
GGCTGAGGAAAATGGCTTAATTGTACCGATTGGGGAGTGGGTGTTGTATCGAGCTTGTGAGCAAATCCAACGCTGGCGAGAGGAGGGATTTCCACCGGTGGCCGTGGCGGTGAATTTGTCGGCCCGTCAGTTTTTGCAGACGAATTTGGTGCAAACGGTGCGACAAGTGTTGGAAACAACCCAGGTGTCCCCAGAATATCTGGAACTCGAAATCACCGAAACGATCGCCATTCAAAATGTGGAACTGACTCAGGTGATTCTTCAGGAGTTGCGGGAGATGGGGGTGCGTATCGCCCTCGATGATTTTGGGATGGGCTACTCGTCGTTGGCCTATCTCAAGAATTTTCCCCTCAATGCTCTCAAGATTGACCGCTCTTTTGTCCGGGATATTACCACTCAGGGGAGCGATCGCGCCATTGCTTCGGTGATTGTGGCCCTCGGCCGGGGACTGGGGATGAAGATTGTAGCCGAGGGGGTGGAAACAGCCGAACAAATGCAGGTGTTGTCTGAGTTGGATTGTGATGAAATTCAGGGCTATTGGTTATCCCCAGCGCGCCCCGGGGAGGCGTTAGGGGAGATTTACGATCGCATTGCCGAGTGTCAGCCTCAGTTACCCGGGAGGATGGGACAACAAGGCTGAAGGTTTTTCTAGGCCATGGGCCTCCATCAAGGGGCGATCGCCCATAATTTCAATGGGAGGACCGTCGGCGATGATGGCCCCTTGATCTAATAGCACGACGCGATCGCACAGCTCCAGGATTAACTCTAAATCATGGCTGGCAATCAGCAGCGTTTGGGGAGATTGGTTGAGAAACTCAATCAGACGACGGCGCGATCGCAGGTCTAGATTTGCACTGGGTTCATCGTAGAGAATCAGTTGGGGTTGCATCGCCAACACCCCCGCAATGGCGACCATGCGCTTTTGTCCCCCTGATAGATGATGAGGCGGGCGATCGCGATACTCCAGAATCCCCAATTCCGTTAAGGTCTGGCTGACGCGCTCGGCTACCTCCGCCTCGCCATAGCCAAGATTTTCCACCCCAAATGCCACATCATCCCACACCGAGGGAGAAAACAGTTGATCATTGGGATTTTGAAAGACTAACCCCACTTCCGGCCGGAACTTCCCAGGAATCACCGCTTTACCAAACAAGCGCACCCCCCCCGAATTGGGACGTAGCACCCCACAGATCGTTAAAAATAAGGTCGTTTTCCCCGCCCCATTGGGGCCAATCACCCCCAGCCGCTCTCCCGGCTGAATTCTCAGGGTAATCTCATTGAGGACGCGGGGAACGTCGGGATAGGCAAAGACCACCTTATCCAAGCATAGAGCGGTTTCCCCGTGGGTCTGAGCGTCAGAAAATTTAGCCACAACAAATGCGATATCGGCACAATCCAAAACAGGTGCATCAAAGTCGTCATTATGCTTTAAGATAGAAAGGTTTGGCAACCGTTTAAACAGAAGACAGTTACCGTTATGGCAGTTCCTAAGAAGAAAACTTCCAAAGCCAAGCGCAATCAGCGTCATGCCGTTTGGAAGCGCAAAGCCGCCCTCGAAGCCGAAAAAGCCCTGTCCTTGGGTAAGTCCGTGCTGACTGGGCGCTCTCGCGGCTTTGTCTATCCGATGAAAGACGACGAGGACGACGACGAAGAGTAAGTCCCCTCGTTCTCATGATGGGTTTTCAGCACGCAAAAACGAGGTTCTGCATCCGACAGAACCTCAAGTTTTGCCAATTATCTCTAGGCATTAGTCCTCAGTATTAACCTTAACGGCCCAGTCGGGCTGGTGATACTCGGCCAGATCACCGAGAATGGGCAGAGCAATGACCCCACTGAGCAACAGGCTAATACAACATAGGGAAAGCCAGCCTGAATATGGGGACGTTTTACGCTTTGAATGGTTCATGAGTGCCTCCTGAAGGGTCCTAATTAATCCAGTTCCGGAAAATTCCAGACTGGTTCAGTCCATCGCTACTCGACCGGGAGTCAAAAATCCGTATGAGTCATTGTGATACTCTACGTATTATCACTTAAATGACTCTCGCTAGGATAACGAAGGTTACATTAAAAGTCAAGGGAAGGGTTGAGTAGACTGTTGGTCTTTACGGGAAAGTACGGAGAAGACCGTCCTGGGTTGGCTGTTCTGTCGCCGTAGCTTATGATCTATTATCCCTGTGTTCTCCGTGTTTTTACGGATTTTACTCGTTTATATTAACATTTTTCATGTGAGCCGTGATTAGGTTAATTCATGGCGTTATAGCGATGGATGTAAATTGACATTGGTGTTCCTGGTTCGATGAGTGAATTAGATCGTCTTGAATCCCTGAAAGCCGGAGTCTTCAGTGCCATCATTGCGGTGGTGGTGGATAGTGTGGCGGCTGTTTATCTCAGTTCTCGGGCTGAGGAACTGGGATTGCGGCTTGGGATTGTTGCCCTGAGTGGCTTTTTGTTTGGTGTCACCTATCGCTATGCCGTGCGGGGAGACTCCAACCCTCATTTAAAATCCGGGGTCATTGGGGCTTTTGGCTTGGTGCGTGGCTTGGCCCAACTAGAGGGGTTAGAGATTCCTGAAGAGGTGACGGCGATCGCCCTGTTATCCCTCTTGGAGAGTTTGGGCCTATTTGGAATCGCCGGATTAGGCTTAGATGTTGCCCTCAAACGGCAGTGGGTGAAACCGATGGTGTAGACAAACTGTTACTGTGAACCTAATGTAACGATTTATCGAGTAGGCCATGACATCTATCAACGTCGGCGATCGCGCCCCCAATTTCACGCTCAAGAACCAAAACGGCGAATCGGTAAGCCTCAGTGACTTTAAAGGGGAAAAAGCCGTAGTGCTGTATTTCTACCCCAAAGACGACACCCCCGGCTGCACGACCGAATCCTGCGCCTTTCGGGATAGCTACACCACCTTTAGCGATGTGGGAGCCGAAGTGATTGGTATTAGTGGCGATTCCGTCTCCTCCCACAAGCAGTTCGCCCAAAAACACAACCTCCCCTTCACCCTCCTAAGTGATCAGGGAAATCAGGTGCGTAAACTCTATGGGGTTCCCGCCACCCTATTTGTTCTCCCCGGCCGAGTCACCTATGTCATCGACAAAGAGGGAATTGTCCGTCATATTTTCAACTCCCAACTGGACTTCCAAGGACATATTAATGAATCCCTGAAAGTCCTACGAGCCGCGTAACAGAAGCCTCTTAGTCGGGAGATACCTCGGGATGAGGCACCTGGGCCAACGCAGCGGTTAAAACTTCGGCCCCAGCACCGGGAACATGAGCATGATCACTGAGATAGCGTTTCCAGGCCTTCGTTCCCGGCTGGCCCGTAAACAGTTGCAACATATGACGGGAAATACTGTGAAGTTTGTAGCCGTGGGCCACCCAGCGATCGCAATAGCCGAGCATTCCTTCTACTACCTGGGCCCGAGTCGGAAGCGGATGATCATCTCCATAGATATCTCGATCCACCGTCGCCAGTAGGAAAGGATGATCATAGGCGGCTCGCCCCACCATTACCGCATCCACATATTGATATTGGTCCTGAATCTGGCTGAGTTCCTTAAAGCCACCATTGATTTCAATAAACAAATGGGGAAAGTCCTGTTTGAGACGGTAGACATCCTCATAGCGTAGGGGGGGAACCGTGCGATTTTCCTTAGGACTGAGTCCCTTCAACCAAGCCTTGCGCGCATGAACCGTAAATCGCTGACAGCCCGCCTCCGAGACAATGCGCACAAACTCTGCCATATCCTCATAGCGATCGCACTCATCGACGCCGATGCGATGTTTGACGGTCACGGGAATCTTCACCGCTCGCGTCATGGCGGTGATGGCCTCAGCCACCCGCTGGGGGTCTTGCATCAAACAGGCCCCAAAATTACCATTCTGAACGCGATCGCTCGGACAGCCCACATTCAAATTCACCTCGTCATAGCCCAAATCCTGAGCAATGCGGGCACATTCAGCCAATTCCCGAGGATCATCTCCTCCAACCTGGAGGGCCAGGGGTTTTTCTTCAGGAGAAAAGCCCAAGAGTTTAGCCCGTTTTCCATACAAGATTGCCCCTGTTGTCAACATTTCTGTATAAAGCAAGGGGCGGCGTGCGATTTGCCGAAGAAAAAAGCGAAAGTGGCGATCCGTCCGATCCATCATTGGGGCAATGCTGAGGGGGTTCCCGACAGGCTTTGCACCCTGTACCACCGTTTCGCCTCGTGAAGACTCGGCAAACGTCGCAGTCGTCGTCATAGTCATAAATACTTACTGGTACATCTTACCATTGCGGCTCCCTCGTTGTATCGTATCTTAGAAACTGATGGACTGCGATCGCCCATTGTGTGACAAATTTTGAACTTGACCTGTGACTGTTCCTTCCTCTCAACCCGGCCCCCGTCGTTCTCCCTTGTTTTCTCGCTACTTAGATCTCGGGGCAAAATTAACCCCCTTTTCCGGCTGGGAAATGCCCCTTCAGTTTCAAGGAATCCGCCAAGAACATCAGGCCGTGCGGCAACAGGTGGGGCTATTTGATATCTCCCACATGGGTAAATTCGTCCTACAAGGGGGCAATCCCCTCGAAACACTTCAAACTCTAGTTCCCTCAGACTTGAGCCGTCTGAAGCCCGGTAAAGCCCGTTACACAGTGCTTTTAAACCCCGAGGGGGGTATCTTAGATGACTTGATTATCTATCGTCAGGACGAGGAACAGGTTGTTTTGATTGTCAACGCCGCCACCCAGGAGGCTGATCGAGAGTGGCTTCAGTCCCATTTACCCGAAACCACCACCTGGGGCGATCGCCACGAAGGGCACGTCTTGCTGGCCCTACAAGGTCCCCAGGCTCAAACTTGCCTCCAACCCCTCGTCACCAGCCATCTCGCTCAACTCTCCTTTTTCAGCCATCGTCAGGTACAAATCCTGGGTCATCCCGCCTTCATCGCCCGCACCGGCTACACCGGAGAGGATGGCTTTGAAATCATGCTTTCCCCAGAAGCAGGTCAACATCTCTGGGATAGCCTAATTAGCGAAGGAGTGGTTCCCTGTGGACTGGGGGCCCGGGATACCCTACGCCTCGAAGCCGCCCTTCCCCTGTATGGACAAGACATGACCAGGGAAACCACCCCCCTAGAAGCCGGATTAGATTGGTTGGTTCACCTTAACCGCAAAGGAGATTTTATCGGTCGACAGCGGTTAGAACAGCAAGCTAGCCAGGGAGTTTCCCGGCGACTGGTGGGGATAGAGATGCTCAGCCGCCAAATTGCCCGTCATGACTATCCCCTGTTCCATGAGGGAACCTGTATCGGACAAGTTACGTCAGGAGGGCCCTCTCCTAGCCTCAGTAAAAACATTGCCCTGGGCTATGTTCCCCCAGAATTAGCTAGCCCCGGCCAAGGTCTACAGGTGCAAATCCGTGGCAAACTCTATGAGGCAGAGGTGGTTGAAACCCCGTTTTATCGCCGGCCCTAACCTGTCTAACAATCTTGCAATAACAACGGATCATGGCTCACTCTTCCTGGACTGTTTGGCTTAGTGCGATCGCCCTCGGTTTAAGTGGTTGTGGCGGCCTCGGCTTGGGCAACCCCGACATCACCATGGGCGACGATCACGACAACGCCCCAACAGAAGCCACCCCCAGCCCCGTTCCCCCCGAGGTTCACCGCTACGATGTCATTGTCTACGGCGATGAACTTCCCGGAGTTTGTGCCGCCATTTGGGCCAAACGCACCTTGGGAGAGGGGGCCAAAGTCGCATTGGTACGGCCCGAGGAGGCTGAGGCCATGGTGGGAGGATTACTGACTCGGGGAGGCTTAGCCTATCTCGATTTTGATAAAACCCCCCGCTGGTATGCTCAACCCTTTAGCGAGTGTTTCTTAGACTTTCTCGAAGAAGCTAATGTAGGGGAATCCTGTGTCCATCCCGTGCGGGCCGATGAAGGAATGCGGCGGATGCTGGAGAATGCTGGCGTGTCGTTGCTCTCCAACGCCCGTTTAGAACCTGTCGTGGAGAATGGACGGATTGAGTATGCTGATGTGATCGGTCATAACAAACGCCTAGAAGCCAACTCCTTTATTGATACGACGCAACAGGCCGAGTTGGCGATCGCCGCCGGACAGCCTTACTATCGCGGCTACGAATCCCAAGCTGAGGAACTCGCCCAATCCACCCTAGGAACCTCGATTGTGCCGATTATCGAGGGCTTAACTATTGAAGAATTGCGGCAGATCGAGGCCCTGTTCCATGATGACCCCAACTGGGTGGCTCAAATTGAAGAGAGTATCTATAGCCGTAATGATGCCGCCGGCTCTCAATTTTGGATGTCCGGCTTTGGCTTCCCCCTCTATCAATCCTATCGAGACGGCTATTACTTCCGCAGCATTGCCATCGGAGCCGCCTATCACATCGATCGCGATCAACCCTTCTCCCTCCAGGGCTTTTTCTGGGATAAAGCCAACGTCTGTGAACTCGACGAGCGATCGCTCTCCTGGAATGGCTTTCTCTTTAAATATGATGTGGATACCATCCGCGCAATGGAAGCCAATCGTTTCCAACCGAGTGCAGAGATGATCGAAGAACTCCGAGAGGTTGAAGCTTGGTTACAGGAGTATTCTGGGAATCCCGATGTAGAGGTGATTCTCCCCCCAGAAATCTATGTTCGCCATAGTGTCAGTGTCCGAGATGTCATCGCTCCCCTCTCGGGCCGAGAGATTATGGTGGGAGGAACCCCCGTCGAAGACTCAATCGCCACCTTCTCCTATGACTTCGACTTTCGCGGTGGGGTTGACGGCCTCTCGATGCGAGTTCCTCCCCTACCGCAATACAATTTTGGCATTGAACATGGCTTATCCCGGTCAATTGAAAACTTAGCGATCGCCGGACGTTCCAGCGGCTACGAAGGGATTGCCGTTTCTGTGGGGCGCATCAACACCAAAAACGTCTATCACGGTCAAGGATTAGGCGTCGCCGCCGCCCTAGCCCAACAACAAGGAGTCCCCCTCAACCAAATCACCTCTCGCCAAGTCCGAGA
>SMDP01000114.1 GCA_012911965.1 Geitlerinema sp. P-1104 | reverse complement strand
GCCAATGGGTTAAGAGAATCCCCATCAAATGCCGACAGACGCGACGATAGACCTCAACCGTTTGGCTCAGCAGCACTCGCTGCCTGGCTGTCGGGTTAAGATTCCATAGGTCTGTACGGATGATTGATGTGGGTCTCTTGGTTACCATAACCGTATGATATCCCAAGGCTTGTCAGCTCGGCGGCTCCTTGACCCCCACCTGCCGTTCGGCGAGGTGGGGGAATGCGTCGCTATTTTGTTCAACAACCATGTCCTCCACCTCTCCCAGTCCGACTTATTCCTTAGAACACGTGGTTGAACGAATCTGCGCCTTTCGTCAAATCACACCTGTGGATCGGCATTTGCTGACCCATGTCCTCACCAATCCCTCTTACTTCGGTCGCCGCGAACAAAATCTTGTCGATCGTGTATTCGACGGCATCCATGATGGCAATATCTGGATTGTGGACAACTAATCGCTCAACTCATAGGTCAGCCTTGACCATCAAAGCCGTTCGATTGGCCAGTGAGAGGTCACAATTGAGACTCTACGCCGGTCGTAGTAGCCAGAGTCCCGTATAGGTATGTCCTGAGTCATCCGGCTGAATCACCAGAAAATGGAGTCCTTTGGCATCGTTTTGGCGTTGATAGTACAGTCGCGCCGCTGCTTGGACTTCTGGATCATCGAAGGTCGCCAGAACCCAACGATCCGCCAATCCAGCTTCTAAAATTAGACCATCCGGGGCCCCAGGAACATAATTCACTGCCACAGGAGTGATACTCTCAAGCCATTGCGCCAACTGTAGCGATTTACGTCCCCCATCAATAATGAGTCCCGGGAGGGATTGAGTTGAAGCCAAGCCAAGCTGAAGGGGATGGAGATCCTGGGGGAGCGATCGCACCCGCATCGGATGAGCCGCAAAACTATCTAACTCCGCCACTGGGAGGGTTGCAAAGCGCCAGCGATCGCCCCATAAGTCATCCGCCACCGGAATCGGGGCCGGACGAGGAACCGCCAGAGGTTGATACGCATCCGAGGTATAACCGGGTAAATCCTGATACACCGTCACCCGGTCCAACAACCAGCGTTTCAGCGTTTCCGTCCGTCGCGTCGCCATCGCCGTAATCCCGAGTTTGCGCGCCGCCTCCTGAATTAAACTCAGGGATTCAGGCCGGAACGTGGCCAGTACCTCCGGGAGGGGGCGATCGAGACTCTGCAACTGCTGCACAATCCAATCCGAACTAGCTTGGGATTGAGGACACCAGCATTGAAAGCGAAACTCAAAGGCGCGATCGCACCCCAATAACTCCCATAACACCTCTCCATCCTCATTGCGCAGAGGACGACGAAAAAAATCGAGTTGCCAAACAGACATAAACCTCTAACAATAAACAGTTCATAACAGACCCAGGAGGAACCCCGTTATAGAGTAATCGGCGACTCCACATAAACCGTCGGTTCCTGAGACGAGAACGTGATCCCAAACTGACTGAGTTTCCCTGAAATCGTCTGATTCGCTAACTCCAACAACCGTTTCCGCAGTTCAATCGAGTTCTCATTCGATCCCAGAATAAAGAACGTCACCCGGGCCTGAGTCCCCCGGCCCTCACCATCCTGACTAAAGCTGAGACTGGTACTCCCAGGATCAATTCCAAACACCGAGTTGGTGCTTTCCGTAACCACCTCTCGCACTAACGCCATATCCTGATCATCAAGGGCCTTGGCAAAATCCAGGTAAATCATCGACATCACCTTTTTGGCCCGGGTCAAGTTTTCCACTTCGATATTAACCAAAATTGAGTTAGGAACGATAAACAGGGTACTTTTAGCCGAGGTGCGGATTTTCGTCGAACGCAAGCCAATCGACTCCACCCGTCCGAGTTCCCCATCCTTGATGCGAATATAGTCCCCAGACGTGAAGGGGCGATCCAAATATAACACCACCGTACTGAGGAACTGCTCCAAAATCCGCTGAGATGCCGCCGCCACCGCTAAACCGCCAATCCCTAACCCCGCAAACAGAGCAAATAAATCAAACTCCCGGGTTTGAGCAAAAGCAAACACCGCCAATAAACCAATTAAAAGATTGGCAATGGTCTCAAATACCAGCAACAGTTCATCAACTTCTAAACCAAGTTTTTTTAGCAGTTCAATCCCATACACTCGCACAATTTGCCGGAAGACCTTAGACGCTAACCAGGCAATACTAACAATCAGCGAAAAATCCAAAATGGGAATCAAAAAAGCATACAAAACCTCATAGGTTCGCAGCCATACTGAAGACCAGTAAATCAATAGTAAACTTCCCGCCACCTGAAGCGGTTGTTTCACCGGTTCCACCAGATTATCATAGGTTTTCACTGCCGAATCACTAAAAAAGCGATAAATCAGCGCCCGAACCAGTCGCGGTGTAAATTGTCCCAATAGTAGGGACAGCAGGAGAAACCCGAGAAAGATGATCAATCGTAAAACATTGGCATCCACCAACCAGGAGATGACAATCTCAATCGGCTCTAAAATATCACTAAAGGTCATTGTTTTCAAAAAAAGTAGAAGACACAAGGAATTTGGAGTCAAGCCTCTCGCAGGACATCCCGTGACTAGAGATGTTTAAATGGTGATGGGAGAATCCACATAGATCGTCGGTTCCTCAATCTCAAAAACAACCCCATATTCTTTAAGCTGTTGGGCAATTTTCTGATTCGCCACATCCAACACCTGACGGCGAATTTCCATCGAGACACTGCCCGAGCCTAAAATAAAAAAGGTCGTTTGAGCCTGAGTTTTAATGCTGCTTCCTTTCTCCCGAACTGATTTAAAGGTGACATCAGTATTACGAGAATCAATGCCAAAAATATCTGAGGTTCCGCGAATAATGACCTGACGAATTAGGGCCCGCTCATCCTCTGGTATTTCTTGTTTGAAGTTTAAGTATAAAATCGCCATCACCTTCTTACCCCCAGTGAAGTTTTCCACCGTCATTTGGGTTAAGTTACCATTCGGGATAATCATTAAGGTTCCTTTCCCAGAACAGCGAATTTTAGTAGAGCGTAAGCCAATCGACTCCACACGACCAAAAGTTCCATCAGGAAGTCCTACATAATCATCAATAGTGAAGGGTTTATCCAGATATAGAACAATGCCTCCTAGGACTTGTTCTAGGGTTTTTTGTGCTGCAAAAGCGACGGCTAAACCGCCAATCCCTAAACTTGCAAGTAACCCTAATAAATTAACTTGGTGTGTTTGAGCAAAAACAAAAATTGCTGTAATCAGAATAACCAAGTTTGAAACCAGTTTCCCTAGATTCAATAATTCATTAATTTTGCTCCCTTTCCTGAGAATAATATCGAGAAAGTAAACATCAAAAAGTTGTGCGACAATCCGAGATAAAAACCAGGCGATCGCCACCGTAAAACCTAAGCTAAGAGGCGTTTCCAGCCAAGCTCCTACCTCAAATCTCAGTGCGCCTACTTCCAGAGTTGCCAAACTCAAAACAATCCCGAGAAGCTGTAAATTGGGCTGCAACAAAACCCGATAGAGGGTTCCAAGTTGGGAACTTTTTTCTTGAGGGCGATTGATGAAATTCAAGATGGGACGTAAGACAAAAACAATCGCCAGGGTTAGCCCCGCCCCAACAGCCATCGAACTCCATTGGAATAAGTCATTTAAATCTAATGTATTGGGCAAGTATTCTGGTAAATAATCTAGCATTGTCTGTACAGGGGGTTAAAGGGAGATAGAAACAGAACTACAGCATTTTGCCACAGCGTTGTGCTAAAGCGATTTGACCGTACCAAAACCGTCAGTTGCAGGTTGAGTCGAGTTCCAGGCGCAAGTGTTGTTAAAAATTAGGACAATCGTTGGCTTGCATCGAGTCAGCACAGTTTGCGAGAATAGGGGAGTTCATCTGCGTATCCGACCGCAGCCATCCTACCTAATTTCACCACATCCTAACGAATGACCGTTTCTGAAAGTTCGCAGTCCCGTGTATCTCGTAATCCGTTTCTCAGCCTAGAGTACGAAACCGCCTTGGAATCCTTGGGAGACGACTACTACGACCTCGTCGAAGCAGCGGACTTTCCCACACATATCCTACGCTTTCGTGGCGATCGCCTGCTTCCCAAGCTCGGACTTGACCCAAAACAGGTTTCTGACGACCATTTTATCGAAAGTTTCGGAAAATTTAGCAGTTCTCGCCCCCTCCTGGCGCTGTGTTACCACGGCTACCAATTTGGAGAATATAATCCTCGTCTTGGAGACGGACGGGGGTTTCTCTACGGACAAGTGCGAGGAACCGACGGTAAACTCTATGATTTTGGCACCAAAGGCAGTGGCACCACTCCCTACTCCCGAGGCGGAGATGGCCGCCTAACCCTCAAAGGGGGAGTGCGAGAAATCATCGCCTCAGAAACCTTGGCCCGTCTGGGAGTCAACACCTCCCGCTGTCTCAGCGTCATCGAAACCGGCGAACAACTCTGGCGGGGAGATGAACCCTCACCCACCCGTTCCTGCGTTATGGTTCGGCTGAGTCAGTCTCACATTCGCTTTGGTACCTTTGAACGTCTCCACTACCTGCGACGCAAAGATCTCAGCAAAACCCTCCTGGATCATGTCATTGACATCTACTATCCCCACATCGATCGCCAACAGCCTCAAGCCTATCTCCAGTTTTACCGAGAACTGGTTGATCGCACCGCCAAACTGGCCGCCCAATGGATGGTCGCCGGGTTCTGTCATGCCGTCTTAAACACCGACAACATGTCCATCACCGGGGAAAGCTTCGACTACGGCCCCTACGCCTTCATCCCCAGTTACGACCCAAAATTCACCGCCGCCTACTTCGACTACTACGGTCGCTACAGCTACGGCAATCAGCCCCTAGTCTGTAAACTCAACCTAGAACTGTTGCAACAACCCCTCTCGGGAGTCACCCCCGACCTAACCCCCGAGGCGATGACTGAGGCCCTACAGGAGTTTGATGCTAGCTACGAAAACGCCTATCGCCAGGGAATGCTGCAACGCCTCGGCCTACCCAACCTCAATGAAAACGACGGCCGAGACCTCGTCAAACTGACCGTAGACCTGCTACGAGACAACGACGTGGGCTATCACGACTTCTTCAGCCAACTGCGTCAACAATTCTGCCCCCAATGGCGAGATGACCCCAATGCCATCTTCGCCAAAGCCAACCCCTCCCAAATCTTACAACCCTGGGCCGCCCTCTATCACCGCTTCCTACAAACCTACTCCATCAGTGAACTCGAGGAAATCCAGGCCCATCTGGCCGCCGTCAACCCCAACCTCATCCCCATCCGTCCCGAAATTGAAGCCGTTTGGGAACCCATCGCCCACGCCGACAACTGGCAACCCTTCTACGATCTCCTCGCTCGCATGTGGGACTAAAGCACTATCACCTTCTCCCCCTACTGCCTACTGCCTTCTCCCACCCAATCCGCTAAACTAAAACCATCCAGTCCTTTACCAATGCAACCGGCCTGCCCACTAATGACCCTCAGCATTTACAACACCCAAACCCGGACCAAAGAACCCTTTGAACCCACAGTTCCCGGCGAGGTCAAAATGTACTGCTGTGGCGTCACAGTTTACGACGACTGCCACCTCGGTCACGCACGTTCCTATATCGTCTGGGATACCGTGCGGCGTTACCTGCAATGGCGAGGCTATCGAGTTCGCTACCTGCAAAACTTCACCGATATCGACGACAAAATCCTTAATCGGGCCAAGGAACGAGGAGTATCCATGGCCGAGATTTCCCAACAATATATTGAGGCCTATTTCCGGGATATCCGCCAACTCAACGTTGCCGATGCCGACGACTACCCCCGCGTCACCGACCATATCCCCGAAATCTGCGACCTCATCCAAGCCCTCATTGATAAAGGTCTCGCCTATGCCGCGTCAGGGGATGTCTATTACAGTGTCGAAGGCTTCCCCGACTATGGCAAACTCTCGGGACGCAAGCCTGAAGATATGCAATCGGGGGCCAGTGGTCGTGTTAGTGCCGATGACCGCAAACACCATCCCTTTGATTTTGCCTTGTGGAAAGGCAGCCAAGCCGACGAACCGGCCTGGGACTCCCCCTGGGGTCGAGGTCGTCCCGGCTGGCATATTGAATGTTCCGCCATGATTCGCTCCCGGCTTGGGGAAACCATTGATATTCATGGCGGCGGCGGTGATTTGGTCTTCCCCCACCATGAAAACGAAATTGCCCAATCTGAGGGGGCCCATGGTAAACCCCTGGCCAAATACTGGACCCATAACGGTATGGTTCGGGTCAATGGCGAGAAAATGTCGAAGTCGTTGGGCAATTTCACCACCATTCGCGAGTTGCTGACTCAGATTGACCCGATGGTGTTGCGGTTGTTTGTGCTTCAGGCCCAGTACCGCAAACCCCTAGACTTCACCGATGAGGCGATCGCCTCGGCGAAGAATAGCTGGGCTACCCTTGAAGATGGCTTACGGTTTGGCCAGAAGTTCGGCCAGCAGTTGGCATGGTCTGAGAACGGCTCAAATCCGGGACTAGCTGAGGTGAAGGAGTCGTTCAAAACGGCAATGGATGATGATTTCAATACCTCCGGTGGTCTGGCGGTGGTGTTCGAGTTGGCCAAGGAGTTACGCCGAGTAGGCAATATCTTGGCCCATGGCGGGGAAATTTCCCAAGACTCGCAACAGCTACAGCAACAATGGACGACGTTAGTTGAGTTGGCAGCGGTTCTAGGATTGGAGTCTCGTACAGAAGACTCCGCTGAGGCTGATGGCCTGACCGATGAGGCGATTCATGAGTTTATCCGCCAGCGACAAGCGGCCCGTCAGGCGAAAAACTTTAGCGAAGCCGATCGCATTCGCGATGAGTTGAAGCGTCAGAATGTGACCTTAGTGGATCAGCCGGGTGGAACCACCTTCATTCGCGGTTAATCCCTTGACAAATCGGGGGTTGTCTCACAGGGCAGTCCCCGATTTGTTACATAAGTACATCTAATTACTAAGATTTCCAACGTTAAATTGACAAGCCTGGGGATCGCTTGACAAATTGGTTAGTGTAGCGTAACTAACGGTCACCCCCATGATGGACTCCCATTTTCCCCTTGCCCCTCGCTATCGCCTCGATGATGAACAGCCTTGGTTACGGGGAATTGACCCCAGCCGCCGTTACTGGCTCTGGGTGAATGGGGAGCAGGACTGTTGCACAACGGTTCCGGGGTTGTCTCCATCAGATTTTGCAGAATTTAAAGAGACAGTGCTACGGTTTCGGGCCTTAGAGCCAGGTGAGACTTTGGAACTTGGTCGCATTGTCGATGCGCCCGAGATTCATTGCATTAGTAGTAACTGTTTTGCGATCGCCACTCGCTATGAAAATGCTCCCGTCTGGCATCTGTTTGACCGGGAAAGCTTGGAGAGTTTACTGATGACCGCCCATCCCGACTGGCAATGTTCCCCCAAAGATGTAGAGTTGGGACGGGAGTGGATGGAACGGATGTTCCTCCACTCCGTGGTAGCGTAGGGGTTAAGCTACGTCCCTAGCTGAACTGTTGCAACTCCAGCAGTTGCTGGGGTGAGGCTAACAGGCGAATCTCAACCCGTTCGATTTGAGCCTGGTTGTTTAGGTTAAACGTCCAGGTAACCGGGACGGAGAAATAGGGGGTTTTGACATGACCCCGCACTTGCACAAGCTGACAGCCATCGCCGGCGGTTTGCACGGTGGCCTGTTCGGGGAAGCAGGTTAGCCCTTGGGCCTCCTCTTCGAGATAGGCCTGGATGGCCTCAACCCCGACAACTCCCCCTTGGAAGGGTGGGTGCAGTTCACCGTAAGGGGCAAAGCGTTGGGCAGTCTGCTGACAGTCCCCGGCGTTGAGAGATTGGAAATACTCAATCACTACGGGTACGTCTAGATCAGGCAGAATGGCCATTTGGCGGGTCGTGATCGTCATAATTGACCTCGAGTGTCTAAAAGGAAGGCGGAGTAAAGGGGTTGAGTTGACCTCTACTCCGCTAGTTCGATTCAGGATGGTTGTCTGCTTTAGTCGTTGAAGACCCTAGCTGAGAGCGTCAAAGCCCATGTTCACCACGGCATTGCGCAGAATGGTGATTTGCTGGCTGAAGTTGGTCTGCGTGACCAGGATATTTAGGATCTCTCGCACGGTGCGAGAGGGTTTGTAGCTTTGGGGAACACGCACGACGGTTCCTTCATCCATGCCTTGGGCCAGGCAGTACCAGAAGCCCAGTTTGGTGTTGGCATTGAACACCCCATAAGCGCGACTGAGGGGGGTGTTGGATTTGGCGACGAGATCCCGCATGAAGCTCATTTGCTCGTCGGCGTCGAGGGCTTTGACTTGGGTTAGGAGACCCTCCGCCAATTGCATACGGGCAGCTCCAGGCGCGGCTGGGGTGATAGATTTCCCCATTTCGAGATAAATGAACCACAGGAGTGCCAACTGGTCATCTGTCGAGAGGCGTTGGATGCGAGCCGACACTTCCGGAACAAGGGAGGTGGGTTCGACGGTCGAGAGCGCGTTGGCTTGAGTTGAGGTCAAGTTGGAAGAAGTGGCGTAAGCCATGGTAATTACTCTACTTTTGTCAACCGATTAGTTCCATTTTGCAACCTAACTTCATAAACTGCAAATAAAATTTACAGATTAGTGAAGTCAGGAATTTGAATGGAGAGAGTGATCGTGATCACCCTCAAAACTTAACGAATCATTAAGCTACCTGTAGCCTAGTCAGCCACAAGCCCAGTCGGCCTCCATCTGTAGAGAGAGCTTTTTAGGGGGAGTCTGGCCTACGAGGATAAAAAAAGTCTGTCTCTTGGGGGGTGAGGGGGGAGAGATTTGCCTCTTCTAGCAGGCGGCTGAGTTCCCCGGCAGGAAAGTGTTTGCAGCCGATCCGGACGATGCGATCGCGCAGGGTTTTGGTGACACCACTGCGGGGCCGCCCGGCTTCGAGTTCCATGACGGTTCGATAGAGTTCTAATTGGCAGGTTGGAAGGGGACTTCCATCGAGATCTACTCCTCGGGCGATCGCCCCTTCAATGGCTTCGGCTCCTCGATAGGGGGTAGCGGGATTCCAATCGCGAGACATGGTGATGAATTCCTGATTAGGGTCGGTTTAAATCCGCCTGAGATAAACGCATTCGGCCCAGGGGATTTTGGAAATGTTCTACCCGAGCGTTGATCAACCCCCGCTCCCGTAACGCCGACACCCGAGCCTCCGCCGCCTCGCGATCTAAATAGCGACCCGCATCCATATAAGGACCCCGCTGATCATCAAAAAAGCGTAAGGACTGGGGCCGCAGTCCCGGTAAATTATCCAGACGGGCGATCGCACTGCGAACCCGATTCATCTCTCCCAGGCGAGGGCGATTATGACGAAACGGAACCACCACCACATACCGATGGTTAGCAAACAAACGATTTAAGGTGCGCTCCGTGGCCACCCCAGAAATCTCCAGGTTATTATCCCGCTGATAGGCACGCACCGCATTCTCGGTAATATCAGCATACAAACCCGTCAACGGTCCCGTAAAATAGGCTGATCCCTGAGGGTTACGGGTTTCCGACAACACCCGTTGCAACTCCCGCACCTCAAAGCCAAAATCTCCAGGCCTCAGTTCAACGGGAAACTCCGCCCGGCGGATACGACCTTCCAAGACTCCCGACAGCACCAGTGCCGTGCGGCGATCGAGTTCCCCGAACACTCGGGCATCAATTCCGTAGCGTTGTTGAAATCGCCGTACCGTACTGGCTGTCTCATTTCCATATACGCCATCCTCCTGAATCGGACCTAAGCCAACCTGATTCAGGGCCACTTGCAACTCGCGCACCTTATCGTCCTCCCTGCCGGGAACCAACACCGGGTCGCCAAATTCGAGCCACTCATTAGACGAGAATAGGCGGCGGGACGAAGTGGAACGGCCAAACAAGGCCCGGCGAGTATCGGCATCGACCTGTCCATTCACCGCTAAGCCAGCGTCCTCCTGGAACTGTCGCACCGCCATCTGCGTTGCGCGGCCAAAAAAGCCACTCACTGGCTCGTCGAAATAGCCAAATTCTGTTAGCAGCAATTGCACTTCCGCCACGTCATTATTGGCATCGCCGAATTGCAGAACTGAAGTACTTTGGGCGATCGCCCCGGTCTCTCCCGTTCTCAAATCGAAGGGTTGAGAAACAGACGCCTGGACGGACGATGCGAGTCGGCCCCCGCCCCAGAGCAAAACACTAACAAGGAGTAACAGCGTTCCCCCTCTCATTGAAAGCACATGGCGAGGGGGCAAGAAAAGGTAAGACATGGCGGTTTGAGCGGAATTTGACTCACTCCCATGTTAGCAAGTCCCTGTCCCCGTCAGCATCAAGACCTAGACCACACCTAGGCGATCGAGAATCAGCGCCAGGGCCGCTGCAAAAATGGTAATCCCTAACGCCAACCAGGGACTCTGACCCTGACTCACCGCAAAAGAGGTTGCCACCCCAGCTCCCAAGGCGGCGGTGACTGCTGCAACGATAGGATCCTGTTTCGTGTTTTTGTTATACATAAGACCGATGATTAAAATGCCGTTTGCAACCGAGGAGCCGTCTGAACGGCTAACCATGGCTTCCAAGGTATCACTGACATTTGTGAAATCCCCCCTGATGCCCGCAAATCGCAATCAAGCTTTAGATTAAGATACGTTTGTTCATACTTTCGATAGAGGCGATCCCTCATTCTGCAGAGGTTAAGCAATTGTAAAGAGCCGGTTAAAACTCTCTAGTTTGAGGGATGTAGCGATCGCCAAATTTGCCTAACTTAGAAACAGTACATCGATCGCTTCTCAAACACACTCTATGTTTTTCAGCACCGACCAACGACGCCAACAGACCCTGATGGCCGGACTCTGCGGCGTTTTCATGGGATCAATGGCTGTTGGCAGCGCTGCCCAAGCCTCCGAAATATCCAGTCAGCAGAGTCAATTCCAGCAGCCCCCAGCCTTAGAGAACGTCAGCAGTGCGGCTCAAACCACCGGGAGTTGGCATGATACCCATTTCATCACCATTGACGTACCCGAGGATGCCGGAACCCCAGTCGCAGAACTGGCCATTCACTTAGAAAGCCCTGAGGTGTCCTTAAACTATGACACCGAGGCGACGGAGAGCTTCCTGGGCCAGCCGCGCGATCGCGGGGACTCGGTTGACCTGTCCTCCGTCTCCCACAATGCCCAAGAGGACACCGTTCACGTCGTCTTTGATACTCCCGTTGCTCCAGGAGACAGCGTCACCGTAGGTTTGAGTCCTGAGCGCAACCCCCAACTCCCCGGGGTCTATAACATTGGCGTAACCGCTTATAGCCAGAGCGATCGCCAAGGCGGAGAATTTCTCGGCTATGAACGCTTCCATCTCTATGACTAGGGACTGAGCCAGCCACTCACTCCGCTCACACCCAAGCCCGGCGATCGCCCCCATTCCCAATCCGGGGGCGATCGCCTATAATGGTAGTTTGGTGTCTTGCACAGAAGCAGAGAACAATTTTTTCATGGCTAAGAAAAGCTCCATCGAACGTCACAAGAAGCGCAAACAACTCGTCGAAAAATACGCCGACCTGCGTGCCGAACTAAAAGAAGAGTTCCGTACCGCGCCCACCCAGCGCGAGAAAATGGAAATTCATCGCAAGCTGCAACAGCTTCCCCGCAACAGTTCCCGCACCCGGGTTCGCAATCGTTGCTGGGCAACCGGTCGTCCTCGGGGTTACTACCGGGACTTTGGACTTTGCCGCAACCAACTGCGGGAAATGGCTCACGAAGGACTCCTACCCGGACTCGTCAAGTCCAGCTGGTAACGCCGTACCATCAAGATGGGGGTGACGCTGGCGTGTAACTCGTCTGCCGTACCCCTATTTTTTTGGGCCTCACCCCCAGCAACGCCCCCCTCAGGTCCCACAACAGCGATCAATCCCTAAACTGTCTAACAGGAGATCACTCACCGCATTGGCAATGGCAAACTCGCCATAAAAGCTTTGGGAAAAATCAAACGACTGCATCTCCGTCACGATCGCCAGCACCAACGACCCCACATCATTCTCCCCCTCAAGGCGCTGTCGCACATACACCCGAGTGGCTCGTTCGGCAATCTCGCCATTGATCGCCTCTGGAATAAACTCCTCATCCAACCAGCGGTGAAGACTATCTTTGAGCCATGTCCCTTCCTGAGCGGGATCATCCACCGGCGGCAAGGTTACAGGTCGAATGGGTTGAGGGCTATGAGGATCTGACACCATTGGTAAACTTGTATGATGAGTTGGCCTAACGTCTTAGAGAGAATTTTTAGCAATTCTAACTCGACTATTGTAGCGCGTTCCTCTCTCTCTCCTGCCTCATCTCCACCAGCCGCGACTCAGGCTGTGATCCATCCAAAGAGCAATGAATACCGATTTAACCCATATCATTCACGGCTATTCCCAAGGCTATTTCCTGATGAACAATGAGGATGACGGGGATCCCTCATCCGGGAACCTGGGCTGGTATTGCAGCAATGAGCGCACCCTCATTCCCCTCGACTCCCGCTTCCGCTATCCCAAATCCTTACGACGGGTTCTCAACCAGGAGCGATTCAGCGTCGCCATTAACCAAGACTTTGCAGCCGTCGTTGACGGCTGCGCCAATCGAGAAAGCACCTGGATTTCCCCGCAACTCAAGCACATTTATCTGGCCTTACATGACAGCGGCTGGGCCCACAGTTTTGAAACCTGGCAGGGCGATCGCCTCGCTGGGGGAATTCTCGGCATCGCCATCGGAGCGGTATTCATTGGCGAATCCATGTTTTTTAACATCCCCGACGGCTCAAAAGTGGCCATGGTGAAACTCGTCGAACATCTGCGCCAACAAAAGTTTGAGTTATTTGACGTGCAACTGATGAATCCCCATCTGGCTCGTTTCGGGGCCCACATCATCGATGACCCGGAATATAAAGAACTACTCCAGTATGCCATCCACCATCCCTGTCGATTTGTCCCCTAATCGTCCGGGTAGATTGGTTCCATGAGTTGGTTACTCAGGGCGATCGCCCCCGCCGCATCCTCCGGAGCGATCCGCATCACCTTAGCCACCAACCGCTCATCCATTCCCTGCAATTGCTCTGGGTTTGGGGCCAAACTTTGATTTAAATCCCCCGGTTCAAACTTATCTAACCCATTGCCATAGTGACGGCGATTTAATTGCACTACTTGTTGGCCAACATCACTGATTAAATAGACAAATAGCCGATCCAGCAAAGGTAGAGCCGCCGGCTTCGGATAAAAACTATGAAAACAGGTTAAATGCAGGGCCGTCGAGAGATTACGAACCACCTTAAACCGCCCACGATAAAATACCCCCAGCCATAAGGGAGCAGGCTCTCGCCGTTCTAATTTGTACCAAGGATGACGCATTCTCGTGAGATAACGCTGATGATAGCCACATTGCTCTCCCAAGGCAATATAGGCATTGACTTGAGAATTATCGGCATTGAGAACATCTAAACAATATACCGCCTGGTCAGCTTGCACTAACCGCTCAAAACTCTGATCCGTTAACACCAACTCTTGAATTTGCTGACTTTTGCTGACGCAGTAACAACAACAATCCGACTCCAACTGTAACTTAGCCAAGCGAGAGGGTTTGAGGCTAAAAAAATCATTAGCCCCCGTAGCAATTCCCCGTTTAAAGCGTCCATAGTTAGAGAAGGGAGCAAAGCCATTGGGGGCGATCGGTGCCACCATCACCGACTCTAAAACCGGAGACCATTTTTCCTGAACAGGGAGTTGTTTGAGAGGTATTTCCGCTTGATACCACTGAGTGAAATCACTCAAATTGTCAAGTTGTGCCTGGCTGGTAATATAACTCAATTTCACCGATTCACGCTGATGATTTAGCTGGCAAAGCAAGACACATACCGTCGTCAATACATCAGGAAATAAATCCTTTTCATTGGTAATTAAAATAATTTGTTTGAGCAGATTATATTTTAATAAATACCTTTTTAGCGGGGTTCCATAGCTCGTGTTAAAACACTCAAAAGGCATGATGAATGCCAAGCGACCTTGGGGATTCAACTCTGCCAGAGACTTCATCAGGAAGACTGAAGCAATGTTTGAGTTGGCTCGAAGTTTATAGCCGATTTTTTTCTCTAGCTTAGGTTGTATTTTTTTTCGATTAACAAACTTTTGGAATCTCATATAGGGAGGATTACAAATAATTGCATCAACTCCTTGAATGTCAGCATCTAAATAATCTCCAGTAACGAGTTGAAGTGAAGCATCGGAGATGAGATTCTGAGAATAAGAAATAATTACCGGGTCGATATCATAACCAATAAATTGATAGGGCGATACCATTAACATCT
>SMDP01000113.1 GCA_012911965.1 Geitlerinema sp. P-1104 | reverse complement strand
GTTGTACGAACAATCTTGGCACAAAAAAGCAGGATTGTCAAAAGCCGTCCTAGAAGGACGGGGTTTTAGACCCAAAATTTTCGATAACGAAAGGGGAGAGACTTGATAGTCCAAGCCCCTCCCCTTGATGTGAGTTTAATCCATTGGGAGATGGATTAGCGCATTTTGATTTTGACGGAGCGTTTTAGGGTGGCCTCTTCTTGAGAGTATTCCTCTAACTCGATTTTGACGGGTGTGGCATCCCAGATCTCTTGGCAATACTCGTTGATGGTGCGATCGCTGGAGAATTTCCCCATGCGTGCGGAGTTGAGAATAGCCATGCGCGTCCAGGAGTCGAGATCGCGATAGGCTTTACTCACTTCTTGCTGACAATCAATGTAGGCTTGATAGTCGGCCAACAGCATGAAGGGATCACCATAGAGAAGGTTGTCCACAATCGGCTTGAAGCGATCGCGATCGCCCGGCGAGAAGTCCCCATTGGCAATGCGATCAATCGCTGCCCGCAATTCAGGATTATTCTCGTAGTAAGACCGAGGATTATAGCCTTTAGCTTTCAAGTCTTGAACCTCTTGGGCCGTTAACCCAAAGAGGAAGAAGTTTTCCGCCCCAGCTTCTTCGCGAATCTCGATGTTTGCCCCATCAAGGGTGCCAATGGTTAACGCCCCATTCATGGCAAACTTCATATTGCCGGTTCCTGAAGCTTCTTTACCCGCTGTCGAAATCTGTTCTGATAAGTCAGCCGCTGGGTAAATGCGCTCCCCGAGGGAGACATTGAAGTTGGGGAGAAAGACAACTTTCAAGCGTCCGCGCACATCGGGGTCTTTATTGACTACTTCTCCCACGGCATTGATGAGTTTAATAATCAACTTGGCCATGATGTATCCCGGTGCGGCTTTACCACCAAAGATAAAGGTCCGCGGCAGAATGTCCGCGTCAGGATTACGCTTGATACGGTTGTAGAGCGTAATGATATGTAGAGCCGCTAAATGCTGCCGTTTGTACTCGTGAATCCGTTTCACTTGCACATCAAACAAGGAATCTGGATTGACATCAATGTCGCGCTTGGCTTTGATATACGCGGCTAACTCCTGTTTGTTTTGCCGTTTAATCTCTTGCCATTGGTTGCGGAAGGCTTGGTCGTCAATACATTTCTCAATCCCACTGAGTTGATCGAGATTCTTGAGCCAACCATCACCAATTTTCTCGGTAATCAGTTGCGACAGTTTGGGGTTACTCAGCAACATCCAGCGGCGGGGGGTCACACCATTGGTTTTGTTGAAGAATTTCTCGGGCCAGAGACGGGCAAAGTCTCGCAAGGTTTGGCTTTTCAGCAGTTCTGTATGCAGGGCTGCTACGCCATTGATGGCATGAGATCCGACGCAAGCGAGGTGGGCCATGCGAACTTGTTTTTCGGGGCCTTCTTCAATGATGGATAAGCGCCGCGCCAGTTCGTCATCACCGGGGAACCAAGTCCGCACATCTTCGAGGAAGCGGAAGTTGATTTCATAAATCAGTTCCAGGTGGCGGGGGAGTAGGCGTTTAAAGAGTTTAACCGACCACCGTTCTAAGGCCTCGGGCAGTAGGGTGTGGTTGGTGTAGCAAAGGGTTTTCTCGCTAATACTCCAGGCGGTTTCCCAATCGAGGTTATGTTCGTCGAGGAACAGTCGCATCAGTTCAGCGACGGCAATGGCGGGATGGGTATCGTTGAGTTGAATGGCCACCCGTTCGTGGAAGTTCTCTAGGGATGGGTGGGTGCGCAGATGCAAACGAATTAAGTCTTGTAACGATGCCGAGACAAAAAAGTATTGTTGTGCTAAGCGCAGTTCCCGCCCTTGGGGGGTGTTGTCGTTGGGATAAAGAACTTTGGAGATGGTTTCGGAGTTAATTTTCTCCGCCACGGCCCGGTCATAGTTCCCCGCGTTGAAGGCATCAAAGTTAAAGGCTTCACTGGCTTCGGCTTTCCAAAGTCGCAAGGGGTTAACGGTGTTGGTTTGGTAGCCGGGAACGGGGGTGTCATGGGGAATGCCGATGACGGTGCGATCGGGAATCCAACACCAGCGGGAGTTGCCGTTGGTGTCGTGGAACATTTCCGTGTGGCCGCCGAGTTTCACCTCAACGGTGTCTTCAGGCCGGGGAATTTCCCAGGGGTTGCCGAATCGCAGCCAGTTATCGGGGATTTCTACTTGCCAGCCGTCTTGGATGATTTGGTGAAAGATGCCAAATTCGTAGCGAATCCCGTAGCCGATGGCGGGGATTTCTAGGGTGGCGAGGGAGTCGAGGAAGCAAGCCGCCAGCCGTCCTAAGCCGCCGTTGCCGAGTCCGGGATCTTGTTCTTGTTCGAGGAGTTCTTCGAGACTGAGTCCCGATTCTTCGACAATTTTCTCAACTTTCTCGAATAGGCCTAGATTGACCAGGTTGTTACCTAAATGTCGTCCCATGAGGAACTCAGCCGAGAGGTAACAGACGAGTTTGACGTTTTCTTCGCTATAGGTGCGAATGGTTTTGATGAAACGGTGTACTAGGCGATCGCGCACCACGTAGGCGAGGGCACGATAGTAGTCATTCAGGGTGGCAATGGACTGATCCTTGCCCTGAAGATAGAAGAGTTGATCCGCAAAGGCCCGTTTAAGGGTTTCGCTACTCATGCCGGTGCGATCATCTTCAACCTTAATCGGCGTGTTGTCTGGGTTGGGGGAGATAACTTTATTCATAGGTTGCGTTTGGCAGGATGTCTGGGGCTTTCCGTGAGCTGTACTCGTTGGTTAATCGGCGCGGGCAAGGCTTAGCTCAAAAATCAGCTCAAAACAACGATACCCACTCACTGCACCAATAACACAACTTCGACACCCATAACGCAATCATCAACGGATTTTGACATTTCCTTTCCGACGCAAGGGACCAATGGGGCCGTGTTGTAGCTGCGGTTTTAGATATTGGCAGGAGTAGGAATTTGAGGCAGTTGAGGGCGATCGCCGGGGTTGGGGTGATGTCGATTCCGGCTCACGGATGAGAGCGGCCTGGCCTAGTTCTAACAAACCTGGTGTGTCTTGTACAGCCTTGACGGGAGTCTGCCACTGTGCAATGGCTTTGATTAACAAGGGGATGGCGCTGATGGTGATAAAGCTGGCGATCGCCATGCCAATGGCGGTATCGACCCAATGCCAACCCCAAAGATAGGCTACCAGCGCCGCGACAATCACCCCGACGGACCCCATGGCATCGGCGACGGCATGGAGAAAGGCTCCTTCGAGATTTAAGTTACTCTGACTCCCTTGATGGAGGAGTTTAGCACTGCTGGTATTGATGAGAAGACCCAACAGCGCCACCCCCAACACGGGCAAACTCAAGAGTTCTTCTGGGGGATGGTTGAGATGGCGTAAGGCTTCCCACAGCACTAATCCCGCCATCACCAGCAATGACAGACCATTGACAATGGCGACGCCGCTTTCCCGACGTCCCCCCGGATGCCCTTGTCGCGCCCGCCAGGTGGCCCATAAGGCTAGGCTAAGGGCGATGGCATCGGTCAGCATATGCCCTGAGTCGGCGAGTAGGGAGAGGCTATGGCTAAACTGTCCTGTGAGCCATTCCACCACCGAGAAGCCCAACACGAGGGCGATCGCCAGTTGTAGGGTTTCAATGGGCGTTCCCGAGTCAATGGGGGTACAGCAGGGACAGGGACGAGGGCTAAATTGTCGCATGGTTGGCGTTGGTTGAATCAACAAGGGGGCGATGACCCTGATGACGGTCTCGATGGGGGTGCGGTTCCTCTGAGGGGGTCGGGGCCGGCGGTTCTAGTTGATGATATCCAAGAGGCCCATGGGGGGATCAATTTCCAGGCGCTGCTGCTCTAAATCCACCACCGGCACGATCGCCTCGACAAAGGGAATAAATACCGTTGGCGGTGAGGGGGGCTTTTGCCGTTTTTTGCCCCCTTTACTCTTGACATTTTCTTGCTTTTGTGGTAAGAGCGCCTCGTCTAACTGAACTTGTAACAAGTCATTGCCCGCCGAGAACACATCCACCGTCACCCCAAGCCGTTGACCCGTCTGGTGATGGAACACTTCCAAGCCTAACAAATCCTGAACATGGAACTCTCCTGACTCCAACGGGAGGCGATCGCCCTCGGGGACTAACAACACAGCATCGCGCAAGCTTTCAGCCGCCTCACGAGTGCGGATGCCCTCAAGTTCAATCACATAGAGACCCTTTCCGGGCAAATCTCGTCCACTGACGAGTTCCACCAGGTCTGGATGGAGATCGCCCTTACGTCGTAACCAGCGTTGTCCTGGCTCCAAGAAGCGTTCAGGAAAATCGGAATTGGGATAGACGCGCATCGCCCCACGCACCCCTTGAGGCGCAACAATGCGACCAATTTCTAACCAAACCTGTTCCTGTTGCGGTTCTACCATTACAGCCACTCTCAATTTAAGCCAGTATTGAGCAAACCTCAATCATAGCCGGTCTTGACGTTGGGGTCTTCAGGCGGGGCCGGCGGCTGAAGCTGGCGTTTCTGTAAACGCTCTTGTTCAGCCGCTTCGAGTTGTTTGCGCTGTTCATCCAAAACCGCCAAGGCCTGAGCCAGTTGCGTGTCTTGTTCGAGTTGATCACTCAAAGACACCAAGCCACTTAACCCATTAATCAGCCGTCGTAGATTTTCCCGCAATTGGGGATCTCCCGTTAACTCATCCAAATCCGCCGTAATCTTCTCCACATTCTCAAACGTTGATCGCGCCGACGAGAGGGTTTCTTGCAACAACAGCAGATTTCCCGGATCATTCACCGCTTCCGAGACATCCCGGAGATTTTGCGACGCCACCGCCGCATTTTCCGATAACACCGTGGCATTGTTCACCAACACCTGTAAATCCGCAATCAAATTCGCCTGTTCCAACTGGGACAAATTCTCATTCACCAGGCTTAAGGTGCGATCGCTCTGCTGCAACAGGGGGGTGATCCCACTAGCCGCCAAGCGCAACTCCCGACTCATCACATTCAAATTATCCAGAGTCATCACCAAGCTGGTGCGATTATCCTCCACCAACTGATTAGCCGTAGCCGTCAGACGGTTCAACTCCACCGCCGTCTGATTAAACGTCTCTGCAGTTGTGCCGAACTCCGTCGCCGTGCGGGTTAACGTTTCCGTCGTCACCAGGGCCGAATCCGATAAAACCCCCAACTCTTCCTGAAAAAACACCGTCATTTCCGAAACATTACGGGCCAACCCGGCGATATCTTCACTGGCTTGGGCCGTATTTTCCAGCAGCCGTTGGATCGCCTCTAATAACTCAGGATCACTAAACGATTCCGTAAACTCAGTCGAGGCGCGAGTGAGTTTCTCAAAACTGATCCCCACCCGTCCCAGAACGCGATCGCCATGACAGATAATCACCTGAGGATCACAGTCCGAATCCCGAGGAACTGCCAACTCTCGCACCTGAGGGAGAGGCTGATCCGGGGCCAGGATATCAATGGTGGTTTCCCCAATAAAGCCCACTTGATTGGCTTCGACATAGGGAGGCCGGGGAATTTTGAGATCCCCCGAGAGAATTTCGATTTTCGCATCCACCCCATTGGTTCCCGGAACCACATCCACCAAGCGTCCTACCCTTACTCCACGATAGCGAACCGGGGCCCCAGGCTGCATTCCCAAGGCATCCTCAAACTCCACCACAAACTCATAGGTTTGTCGCCCCAAACTCACCCCTCGCAGCCAAAAGGACAGGACTCCAAAGAGTCCCAACCCCAATAGAATAAACAGGCCTAATGAGCCTTCTCGAAGCGTCCGCGATCGCATACTGATTCCTCGTGCTCTGCGCCTATTCTCTCATTTTGCCATCACCCCACCGCTCGGATGGGGCCATCAATGCTACCGGTGCGAAACTGTCGAATCAAGGGATGGTCCGTATGATCGAGTTCCCGAACATTGCCTTCCCACTGAACTTTACCGCGATATAGAAAAATCACCCGATCTGTCGTGCGGCGAATTGTACTCTCTTGATGAGTCACCATGACATAGGTGCTACAGCTACAGTGTTTTTGACCGACATGGAGATCCCGAATCAAATCTTCAACCACAGTCGAGGCGATGGGGTCGAGGCCGGCGGTGGGTTCATCATAGAGCAAAATCTCAGAGGAGTGGCTGGGATCGTCAGGGTGAGCAATAATGGCCCGGGCAAAGCTGACTCGTTTACGCATCCCCCCTGACAGTTGGGCCGGATAGAGATCGGCACTTCCCCCAAGTCCCACCCGTTCGAGACTTTCCTCGACCAGTTTACGAATCTGTGAATGAGAGAGTTTGGAATGTTGATACAAGGAAAAACCGACATTTTCATCCACGGTAAGGGAGTCAAACAGGGCCGCCTGTTGGAAGACCATGCCAATGCCGATGGGATCCGAGTTATCCTCAATCAAACCTTGACGCAACTGGCCTTTAATGTAGATCTCACCCGAATCCGGTGGCATTAATCCGGCAATCAACCGTAGAATAGTTGATTTTCCGGTTCCTGAGGGTCCGATAATTCCCAAAGCATCCCCAGGGTAAATGGTTAAGTCCACCTGATCGAGGATCACGGTATTCCCGAAGGATTTAGAGATGCCTTTTAGTTCAACGATCGGCTCTGAGGGACAATTGCGATCGCCGTTGTGATCCAGAAGCGCCATGAATCCCGTGATTTCCCGCGACTGCTCTATCATGTTGCCATACTTAAGCGCCCGTTACCCTCAACTTGCGATGATGCCTTGTTTATGCCGGCTACCATGAAACACACAATCCGTGATCTCAAACGAGTCTCCCGAAGTCGAACCCCTTATCGTGCCAAACAATGGTTTAAGTGGCTCTCTCCGGGGCTATCGTTAAAGCGATGGTTAGTGGTGAGTGCAACGGGGATGGTCTTGGCGTTGTTAGGTATCGCCATCTGGACGAAGCTCACCCCCGTCTATTACCTCTTGCAGTTTGTGGAAGTGGCATTGACCACCATTGCTACACGGATTCCCAATTATATCAGTGGGCCGGTGGTGGTTATTAGTGGCATTTTATTGCTGCTGTGGGGCCAAACCCGGACCATGGGGTCGATTCATGATGCCCTCAAACCCGAAGATAACGGGGAGTTAATTGATGCCCTGATGGAACGGCGACGACTCCATCGCGGCCCCCACATCGTCGCCTTGGGGGGAGGAACGGGATTATCGACGCTGTTGCGGGGCCTCAAAACCTACAGTGCCAACATTACGGCGGTGGTGACCGTGGCTGATGATGGCGGCTCATCGGGGCGTTTACGGCGGGAAATTGGCGTTTTGCCTCCCGGAGACATTCGCAACTGTTTAGCCGCCTTAGCGGACGAGGAAACCCTCTTAGGGGAGTTATTTCAATATCGCTTCCAGGGGGGGACTGGGCTGAGTGGCCATAGTTTTGGCAATCTGTTTTTAGCGGCTATGGCCGATATTACAGGGGATTTAGAACAGGCGGTGGTGGCCAGTTCCCAAGTCTTGGCCGTGCGGGGGGAAGTCTTGCCGGCCACCCTAACCGATGTTACCCTTTGGGCGGAATTAGCCGATGGCCGCCGCATTCAAGGAGAGTCTAGTATTACCAAGGCCCGGGGCAAAATCATTCGGGTGGGTTGTCTGCCGGAGAATCCCCCTCCCCTACCTCGGGTGATTGAGGCCATCAGCCAGGCGGAGGTGATTGTGATTGGGCCGGGAAGTTTGTACACCAGTGTGATTCCTAATTTACTGGTTCCTGATATTGTCGAGGCGATCGCCAAGTCGTCGGCCCAGCGTATTTATGTCTGCAACATCATGACGGAACCGGGAGAAACCGATGGCTATACCGTCTCTGACCATATCCTAGCTATTGATCGCGCCTGTGGCGATCGCCGTCTCTTCGATGCGGTGGTGGTTCAGAAAAGCAAACCCTCGGCCCGGGCCCTGATTCGCTATGCCCAAAAACAATCCCATCCAGTGGACTTAGATTTAGACGTGGTGGAACGATTAGAGCGAGAGGTGATTTTGGCTAATATCATGAGCGAAGATCCCCAATCGGGCATGGTCCGTCATGATTCCCTGAAACTCGCTCGCACCCTGGCCCAGCAGTTTTCCGGTAAACGTTGATTTCCAGCGGTTCAGGGGTGGGAAGACTCCAGAGGTGCGGTATTGTGAAAAGAGACGGTTTCCTAAGCCACCTTCAGATACGGACAAGACAGAATCATGACTGCGGTGAACTCCCCCACCCCATCCTCTCCTTCCCCATCCTCCTCAACCGGGCCGGCCCATTACAAAGCGAAAGGACTCAAACCCGGTCGTCCACGTCCCGCCAAAGCCCTCTGTAGTGAATGTGGTCTGTGTGATACCCATTACATTCATTATGTGAAAGAGGCCTGCGCCTTTATCAATCAGCAATTTGAGGATCTCGAAGACCAGATTCACGGGCGATCGCGCCACCTGGACGACGAGGCGGAAACCTACTTTGGGGTTCACCAATCGATGACGGCCGCCCGCAAAAAAGACCCCATTGAGGGAGCGCAATGGACGGGAATCGTCAGCAGTATCGCCTGTGAGATGTTGAATGCAGGCAAAGTCGAAGGGGTGGTGTGTGTACAAAACTCCCCCGACGATCGCTTTCAACCCATGCCCATCATCGCCCGCACCCCGGACGAGGTGTTAGCGGCCCGAGTCAATAAACCCACCCTCTCCCCGAACCTCTCCGTACTCGAACAGGTGGAACAGTCGGGACTTAAACGGCTGCTGGTGATTGGTGTCGGCTGTCAAATTCAAGCCCTGCGAGCGGTTCAGGACAAACTGGGCTTAGAAAAACTCTATGTCTTGGGTACCCCCTGCGTCGATAACGTGACGCGGGCCGGCTTACAGAAATTCCTCGAAACCACCAGTCGCTCCCCCGAGACGGTGGTGCATTATGAGTTTATGCAGGATTTTCGCGTCCATTTCAAACATGAGGATGGTTCGATTGAGAAAGTCCCCTTCTTTGGCTTAAATACCAAGGAACTCAAAGATGTGTTTGCCCCCTCCTGCATGAGTTGTTTTGATTATGTCAATGGCTTAGCGGATTTAGTGGTGGGCTATATGGGGGCCCCCTTCGGCTGGCAATGGATTCTGGTGCGTAATGACACCGGTCAGGAAATGTTAGATTTGGTGCAATCCCACTTAGAGACGCAGCCCGTTTCCTCGCGGGGCGATCGCCGTCAGGCAGTGCAACAGAGTATTCCCGCCTACGACAAGGGCGTGACCCTACCTATGTGGGCAGCGCAACTCATGGGAGTGGTCATTGAGCGCGTGGGGCCGAAAGGGCTAGAATATGCCCGGTTTTCCATTGACTCTCACTTTACCCGCAATTATCTCTATGTCCAACGGAACTATCCCGAGAAACTTGAGCGTCATGTGCCGGAGTTCGCCAAACGCATTGTTGGACAGTATAAACTTCCGGACTGAACCCTGAACCCGGTCAACTCAATCCCGCTTCCCCGTCCTCGAAGACGGGCCTCACCTCCCTAAACTTGCGGAGACTTAACCCTATTCAAGGAGCATTATTCCATGAGCATCACCTGTCATCTCCTCGTCGAGCAAAATCCCGGACTTCTCTATGTCAGTCGTAATGGCGCTCCCGAGAAAGTCTTACCAAAACTAGAGCGATTTCTGCTCAAGTTTTGGGATGAACGAGAAACCGCCGGTGAACATCGCTACACCCCAGAATGTTTACTGGCGCAACTGACCGTTCGTTTTGGCTTTGAGAGTTGTGAGGATGACTTCTCCAATTTACGCCTCGGGGTCAAGTATGATCCTGATGTCGAGTATCTCTATCGCATTGCCCTCGATAAAACTGTCACCGTCTGGACTCCAGAACCCAGTTATCGCCAGAAGCCACAACTGGGACTCGAAGGCTGTCAACAGATTAAAGAATTATCCTTTCAAGCGGTTTGAGGGCTGTCCCCGATAAAACTAGGGCTGCTCATCGACAATTGGATGAACAGCCCTAGGGTTAATCTAACACTCGTCCTTTAACAGGAGTTAACGGCGATTGGTACGACGGGGACGATAGTTGTTGTTGCGGCGTTTGCGGGGACCGCCTTTACGACGCTTGGAGCGGTGTAGGAGGTTTTCGACTTCCTGAACACTGAAGCCAATGCGACTGGGACCGCCAACCGGTTGCTGTTCGAGAAGCATCGACAGGGCTTTACAAGCAATCTGGTTGATATCGACATCTTCTTCGAGCCGCTGTAGCAACTCAACAGCTTCTTCCTGAATATGTTGATGTTGCAATTTCGAGGCCAGTTCCACCTGATATTGTTGTTTGGCTTCGCCAATGGTGGGAACTTCTCCATACACCATCGGAGAACCGGCAACGTGCATAATCCGGGTGAGTTTCTTGAACTCTAGGGGGGTGACGAGGGTAATGGCGGTTCCCTTGCGTCCGGCCCGTCCCGTCCGGCCAATGCGGTGAACGTAGCTATCGGAGTCGAAGGGAATGTGATAGTTAAAGACGTGGGTCACGTCGTTGATATCCAACCCTCGGGCCGCCACATCAGTGGCGATGAGTAGGTCGATGCGTCCTCGCTTGAAGCTTTCAATGGCTTCATTGCGTTGTCGCTGCTGCATATCCCCATGGAGGGAACTGGCCGCATAGCCTCGCGAAACGAGGGTGGTGCAAAGCATATCTGTCTCTTTCTTCGTGCGACAGAAGATCAGAGCCTTATTGGGGGCTTCTGTATCAATCAGGCGCACTAAGGCTTCTTCCCGTTCCCGTTCTTCTAGCACATAGTAGCGCTGGCTGATATCGGTATTGATGGTTGAGTCTTTGGGGGTGACGTCAATCGAGAGAGGATCGGTGAGGATCTTCTTGGATAACTGACGAATCGCCGAGGGAAGCGTGGCAGAAAAGAGCAGGGTTTGTCGCTCTTTCGGTAAATAGGTGAAGATTTCCTCAATGTCATCGAGGAAGCCCATATCCAACATCTCGTCCGCTTCATCGAGGATGACGATGGAGGGGGAGAAGTCCTTGAGACGCTTGGATTTGAGGTGGTCAAGCAGGCGACCTGGGGTCGCTGTCACCACCTGAGCGCCACGACGGATGAGGGACACTTGGCGTTCAATGGATTGTCCACCATAGACGGCAACGGTGCGAATCCCGGCACAGCGGCCGAGGCGATAGAGTTCGTCACTGACTTGGGAGGCCAACTCGCGGGTTGGTACAATCACGAGGACTTGCACCCCTTCGCTGCTATCTCGATGAACAGAATTCAGCGCCGGGAGTCCAAAGGCTGCCGTTTTACCGGTTCCCGTTTGGGCGCGGGCGATCGCATCACGTCCTTCGAGGATGACGGGAATAGCTTGCTGTTGGATGGGGCTAGGGGCGCGGAACCCTGCCTCTTGGATGCCTTCTAAGATTTCTGGGCGCAGATTAAAGGCTTCAAAGGTGGTTGGCGTGTCGTCGACGGCAGGCTGAGAATCGGTGCTGGTTGTGGGTTGGGACGTTTGTTCGGACGTTACAGATGTCATAGATGAAGTCATATGTTACTGGGTTACGTGTAGCGAAGGAGAGAACCGGTGATCGAGATGCTGAGGGGTTAAGGACAAGAACTCGGCGGTGACCTGCGAACCGGTCAACAGGGGGGCGAGACTGAGGAGAACTGGCAATCACCCCGGTCTGTTGACTGTTGTAACTGTTGTCGGTTCATCATAAGTTAGTTGAGTCTTGATCTGCTAGAGGTCATCTCTGTCGCCAGTTAACTGATGGGTGCTGTTGTGACGGATGACCTAGCACCGTGGTGATGGTGTCCCGCACAATGACGTTGTTGCCACACCAAATCCAGCGACTGAGTTGGCGGTCTCGATCAGTACGCTTGGGATCAGATTGGATCAGACGCACTGTTGGAAGTAACCACCGCTTCACTCTATGATAGTTGCAATTTCTACTTTTCTGTGAAGCTTTTTTCAGCAATCTCTCAAAATGTCGTGATAGGCTGTTCTCAAACGCTTGCCAGTCGAGACTTGACTGCCTTGTGTTAACCGTATGGCTAGAGGTAAAACGCAACAGATGGACGCTGCCACGCTTTGGAAACGCTATCGGGATTGGCTCTATTATCACGAAGAGCTAGAGGTCTATGTCGATATCAGCCGTATGTCCGTTGATCAGGACTTGGTTGAGCGCCTCACGCCCCGGTTCGAGAGGGCGTTTCAGGACATGGCGAAGCTAGAACAAGGGGCGATCGCCAATCCAGACGAGGATCGCATGGTGGGCCATTATTGGTTACGCGATCCTGATTTAGCCCCCACGCCTGAGATTCGTCAGGAAGTCATTGAGACCTTAGCCCAAATTGAAGCCTTCGTTGGCCAGGTGCATTCGGGGCAGATTCATCCTCCCGGTGGCGATCGCTTCACGGATATCCTCTCCGTGGGCATTGGTGGTTCAGCCCTCGGTCCGCAGTTTGTCGCCGAAGCCCTCGCCCCCCTAGATGCCCCGTTAGATATCCACTTTATTGATAATAGTGATCCGGCCGGAATCGATCGCACCTTGGCCCAATTGGGCGATCGCCTCTCGACCACTCTCGTCTTTATTATTTCTAAATCGGGCGGAACTCCAGAAACTCGCAATGGCATGATTGAAGTCCAAGCGGCGTTTGAGCGGGCGGGACTTGACTTCACCAAGCAAGCAGTCGCCATCACCGGCGTTGACAGCAAACTCGATCACCAAGCCCAACGCGAAGGCTGGATCACCCGCCTACCTATGGCAGACTGGGTGGGAGGACGCACCTCAGAACTGTCCGCCGTGGGACTCCCCGCCGCCGCCCTACAGGGGATTGATATTCGCTCCCTGTTAGCCGGGGCCAAAGCCATGGACGCGGCCACCCGAGTGGCTGATCTCAAAACCAACCCAGCGGCCCTGTTAGCCCTCGCTTGGTATGGCGCAGGCAATGGACGAGGGGAAAAGGATATGGTCATCCTCCCCTACAAAGACTCACTGCTGTTGTTTAGCCGTTACCTGCAACAGTTGGTGATGGAATCCCTTGGCAAAGAGGAAGACCTCGATGGTAATATCGTTCATCAAGGGATTGCCGTCTATGGCAACAAAGGCTCAACGGACCAACACGCCTATGTGCAACAGTTGCGCGATGGTGTGCCCAACTTCTTTGCCACCTTTATTGAGGTTTTGCGCGATCGCCAGGGAGACTCGACGGAAATTGAAACCGGTGTGACCTCCGGGGATTATCTCTCTGGCTTCCTCCAAGGAACCCGCCAAGCCCTATTTGATAATCAACGAGACTCCATCACGATCACCGTTCCCGAAGTTAGTCCCTATTACGTCGGGGCGCTGATTGCCCTCTACGAGCGTGCCGTCGGCCTGTATGCGTCGTTGGTGAACGTCAACGCCTATCATCAGCCTGGGGTAGAAGCCGGCAAAAAGGCCGCCGCCACCGTGTTGTCCTTACAGCAGGACGCAATGGCAGTCCTCAAACGAGCCAACAAACCCATGTCCCTAGAGGAGTTAGCCGCTGCCGTCGGTGCGCCGGAACAAGTCGAAACCCTCTATCGCATCCTGCGTCATCTCCATGCCAATAACCGGGGAATTACCCTGGTGGGCAACTTAGGTCGGCCGTCGAGTCTTCAAGTGTCCGCCTCTTAAGCGCCCCTATGCCTCTGACGATTTTGGTGGTGGAGGATGACGTAGGCACTCGCCTCTCCATCACCGATTATTTAGAACTCTCGGGCTACTTAGCGGTTCCCGCCGTTAATGGTCGCGAGGCCATGGGCCTACTCGATCGCCACCAACCCCATCTCTTAATTACCGATGCCATCATGCCGGAGATGGATGGCTACGAGTTAGTGCGGCAGGTTCGCCAGCAACCTAGCTTTCGCCTGCTTCCGGTCATTTTCCTCACCGCCCGCAATGAGACTCACGATCGCATTCGCGGCTACCAGGCGGGCATTGATATCCATATGCCCAAACCCTTTGAGTTAGAGGAATTAGCGGCGGTGGTTCGCAATTTTCTCGATCGCTACACCATGATGAGTCACGCCTCCACCGTCGCTCCCCCAGCCCTGGCCCCAGAGCAACCGGATGTTACTATTGACCTGACAGACCGAGAACAAGAAGTCCTGGACCTGTTGAGTCAGGGCTTATCTAACAATCAAATTGGCGATCGCCTCTATCTCAGTTCCCGCACAATTGAGAAGTATGTCAGCAATCTCCTACGGAAAACGGAGACGAGTAACCGTTCGGAGTTAGTCCGGTTTGCGATCGAACATCATTTATTGCAAGACTGAGAGAGAGCGAGGGAGGGAGGGGAACCACGTAGGGGCAATCCCTTGTGGTTGCCCGAGGACACGGAGGCAGCGGAGGAGTAGTAGGGGCAAAAAATTGTTTGCCTCTACTGCCTATTGCCTAAGGCGTCCACAAGGGCGCGCCCCTACGTCTTTTCTATTGCCTATTGCCTAAGGCGTCCACAAGGGCGCGCCCCTACGTCTTTTCTATTGCCTATTGCCTAGGGCGTCCACAAGGGCGCGCCCCTACGTCTTTTCT
>SMDP01000112.1 GCA_012911965.1 Geitlerinema sp. P-1104 | reverse complement strand
AGTTGACACCAGCGGGCAAAGTTCCACTGGGCTTCGGGTCCCCACAGGAACAGCAGGGAGTGACCCAAGCTATCGGGGGGGGTGGACACGGCAACGGTCAGGAAGTTGCAACCTTCGAGGTACGAAGATGCCAGACCGTGGGTATACCAGGATGTGACAAAGGTGGTTCCGGTGAGCCAACCGCCGACGGCGAGGTAGGCACAGGGGAACAGAAGAATACCGGACCAGCCGACAAACACGAATCGATCGCGTTTGAGCCAGTCGTCGAGTACGTCGAACCAGCTTCTTTCTGGTGCGCGACTTACAGCGATGGTCATAATATCGTCAAGCCTCCTTGCTTTGAAAAATGGTGCAAGGTTTTAATTAAGTTAACATAAGTATATACTATGCCACCAAGTTCCGCAGAATGCTACCCGAGTTTCTCAGAAAGTTGCCGGAATTGCCGCTCAAAGCTGGGACTGAACAGGTTAAAATACATTAAGAAGTTTTCAAATCTCTTGTTTTTGAAACACTCCATATCACACTTAATATTTTTCGTCAAGATTGAAACGAGCTTTTTTAGAAATTAGTTAGGATTCACTATGACCGCACAGACTGTCACAAAGAGCGATCGCACGCTAACCCAGCCCGTCTTAGGCTCTCGGCGCTTCAGTAACTACTTTTGGGCAACCGTTGTGTTAGTGGGCGGCGTCGGCTTCCTGCTGGCAGGGATTTCCAGCTATACCCAGGTGAATCTACTCCCCTTTGCCAATCCCACGGAACTGATTTTTGTGCCTCAGGGTCTGGTGATGGGCCTGTATGGCTCCGCAGCCATCCTGCTGTCGACCTATCTCTGGTTTGTCATTATTTGGGATGTGGGTGGTGGCTACAACGAGTTCAACCTTGAATCTGGGAAGGTTACCGTCTTCCGCTGGGGCTTTCCCGGCAAAAACCGCCGCATCGAAATCACCTGTGACGTGGATGCAATCAAATCAATCCGAGTTGACATTAAGGACGGCGTGAACCCTAAACGGGCCTTATACCTAAGAGCTAAAGGAATGCGGGACATCCCCCTGACTCGCGTCGGGCAACCGCTGTCCCTAGCCGAAGTGGAAAATCGGGCCGCCGAATTAGCACGTTTCCTGAGCGTTCCTCTCGAAGGACTATAAAATTAGATTTGCTTCAGTCCAATTTATTGGTCACAGACTCATGCAACCTTTGACCCAAACCCAAGACCGTTGGTGGCGACTCCGCTTAACGGTGTTACTGGTCTTCAGTATGACGATACTGGCCAGTTGCACCCAACCGAGCGATCTGGCTGAAACCTCCCCCAGTCCGACGGCGAATGCCCAAGAAATCGTCAGCACAACCCCCCGCTTAGAGGGGATGGCGACCGTTGTGATGGTGGTCAATGGTGGCTCCATTACCATTGACGTGAACGGAGAAGATGCCCCCGTCACCGCTGGAAACTTTGTGGATCTGGTTCAGAAAGGGGTCTATGACGGAACCAGCTTTCACCGAGTCGTTCGAGAACCAGAACCCTTTGTGGTTCAAGGCGGAGATCCCCTCAGTGCCGATCCCGATGTTCCTGTGTCTCGTCTGGGAACTGGGAACTATGTCAATGCTGAAACCGGTCAAGCTCGCTATATTCCCCTGGAAATTAAACCCCAAGGTGCCAGCGAGCCTCTATATGGCGAAACTCTGATGGCCGCTGGGGTGCGGGAGACTCCCCTGTTACCCCATCGTCGGGGAGCCGTGGCCATGGCGCGATCGCAGGCCCCCAACTCCGCCTCAGCTCAGTTTTATTTTGCTCTGGATGATTTAAGTTTCCTCGATGGTAACTATGCCGTCTTCGGCTATGTCAGCGAGGGGATGGACGTGGTGGATGGTATCCAACAAGGCGATCGCATCCAATCAGCAACGGTCACCGAAGGGGCAGAGTATCTTGTGCAGTAGTGGCGCCACAGAGTTTTAATCGGCCAGCAGCAACTTCCGTTGTTGTGACGGGAATGGGGGGCTGCTCCAGTTTAGGAGACCTAGCCAGCACCTGGCGTAAACTGCTAAACGGGGAATCAGGATTGCGGTTGCAACAGCCCTTTCCCCAATTTCCCCTTAAACCTCTGGGAATGCTCCACTCAGCACCTAGCTCCTTGGAGCAAATTCTCCCTGAACTGGTTCAACAAACCCTCAAGGATGCCGGACTGACGGCTCCCTTGCCCGATTGTGGCATTGTCATTGGCTCGAGTCGGGCCCAACAAGGAAGATTGGAAACATTTGCCAGCCAGGTTTACCAGGGGGGGCAGCTCGATCGCCGAGCCAGTTGGTATAGCGCCCTTCCCTATACCCCTGCCACCCTGGCCGCCATGGAATGTGGCAGTCAGTCCGCCGTTTTGTCCCCCATGGCCGCCTGTGCGACGGGACTTGGGGCGATCGCCCGAGGGATGCAGTTAATCCGGGAAGGAACCTGCGATCGCGTCCTCGCCGGAGCCGTCGAAACCCCCATCACCCTACTCACCCTAGCCAGCTTTGAGCGGATGGGGGCCCTGGCGCGACAGGGTTGTTATCCCTTCGATCGCCAACGGGAGGGCCTAGCCCTAGCCGAAGGCGCAGCCCTATTGCTTCTAGAACGAGAAGACATCGCCCTCAAGCGAGAGACTCAGATTTATGGAGAACTGCTCGATTTTGGCTTAACAGCAGACGGCTATCATGTCAGCGCCCCGCAACCAGAAAGTTTAGGGGCAATCGCCGCCGTCAAACAATGCTTAGAGCGCAGTGGCCTCAACCCCGAAGACATCCACTATATCCACGCCCATGGAACCAGTACCAAGCTCAACGATAGTCGTGAAGCCGCACTGATTCAATGGCTCTTTCCCCAAGGAGTTCCCGTTAGTTCCAGCAAAGGGGCCACGGGCCATACCATCGGCGCATCTGGTGCTTTAGGGGTAGCATTTTGTCTCTTAGCGATCCGCGATCGTCAACTTCCCCCCTGCGTTGGCTTGCGAGATCCCGAATTTGACCTTGATCTGATCACCCATTCCCGCCAACAGGATTGCGATCGCGTCCTCTGTCTCAGTTTTGGCTTCGGTGGACAGAATGCGGCGATCGCCCTTTGCCGCTATCCCCACCCTTAACGCGAACACGCCGCTTAAAACTCAATCCCCAGTTGAGCCGGAATCCCCTGAGAAATTGGATGCTTCACCCGCGTCATCTCCGTCACCAAATCCGCCGCCTCAATCAAAACCTCAGGCGCATAACGGCCCGTCGTCGCCACATGACAGAGAGGGGGACGAGCCTGAATCGCCGCCAAAATCGGTTCAACCTCTAACTGCTTATTTTTGAGCGCGATATGCAGTTCATCGAGAACCACCAGAGAAATCTCAGGATCTTGAATATAGGCCTGCGCTTGTTCCCAAGCAGCGGCCGCCATCTGGCGATCCTGTTCCGGGTTCTGAGTTTCCCAAGTAAAGCCGCCTCCGAGAGTATGAATTTGCACAGGAAACCCCTGTTTCGAGAGTTTAGTCAGGAGTAGGCGATCGCCATCCGGATAGGCCTGGGAGTTTTTCACAAACTGAACCACCGCACAGGGTAGATCATGAGCCAAATGACGATAAACCAAATTCATCGCACTACTGGTTTTGCCCTTCCCCAGTCCCGTAAACAAAACATAGAGGCCTTTCTCCTGGCCCTGTCGCGCCTCATGGGACTTATCCTTGGCCGCCTTAATCTTCCGTAGCCGCTCTTGTTCCTTCGCACTGAGTGCATCCGTCTGAGAATGAGTCGTCATCTGGCCCCTTAAAACCTCACAATTGCAAATACCGACGAATCGGCGTTAGGTCTAAATAGTCTTCCATCAATTGTGCCATGTCATCGTAAAGCTGCCGTTGTACCTCCTGCCAACTCTCCAGAGCCGGTTGGTAGCCCTCAACCCCAGCCAAATCCATCACATAGCGACGCATCGCCCCAGACTCAAATAGGCCATGTAAATACGTCCCCAACACGCGATCGCCCCGTAACCCCTCAGCCACACCATTGGCCAGCAATAGAGGTTCATAAACCCTAGTCTCACCGGTTTCAGGGGAGCGTGAAGTTTGCCCCATATGAATCTCATAAGCCTGCCAAGACTGATTCTGCCATTGAGCCACCACCTGACGCACAGATTTCCCAGGTGCAAACTCCGTCATTACCGGTAATAGCCCCAAACCGGGAACCCGGCCCGCATCCCCAGCCACCCCCGTTGCATCCAGCAACCAATCCCCCAACATCTGATAGCCCCCACAAAGCCCCACCACCGGAATCCCCCGCTGATGAGCCTCAACAATAGCAGTGGCTAAACCCGTCTCTCGTAACCAAAGCAAATCCCCCAAACTATTCTTACTCCCCGGCAAGACAATCAGCCGCGCCTCTTGTAACCCTTGCGGGGTTTCTACCCATTTCACCTGGACTCCCGCATCCAACCGCCAAGGTTGACTATCTTGGGAATTGGATAAATGGGGGAAACGAATCCAAGCCAAAATCTCCCCAGTACCCGTTGCCGATTCCTCCGCTTCTCGACAGAGACTATCCTCACTTTCGGGTTGTAGACTCCCCTGATAGGGCAATGTCCCCAAATAGGGAAGTTTGGGCAAATGCTGTTGAAAATACCCTCCCGCCTCTGCAAACAAGCCTAAATCACCACGAAACTTATTCACCACCAGTCCCAGGCCGGCGGGTTGCAAGGCTGGGGGTATCAATTGATAGGTTCCCAACGCCTGAGCGAAAATCCCCCCCCGTTCAATATCCCCCACCAAAAGCCAACGTCCTTGAAGATAGGTGACTGGACGCAGGTTGACGATATCTCGCTGCATTAAGTTCAACTCAACCGGACTACCGGCCCCTTCGAGAAGCAACACATCACAGCGAGATTTCCAATGGTCTAACGTCTCGGCCACCACCTGCCAAAGGCTCTCAATATGGCGATAATACTCTCGTGCCGGGATATGCTCTTTAGCATCTCCGAGTAGTACCAATTGGGAAATTCCCTTCCCCGAAGGTTTCAGAAGAACTGGGTTCATCTCCACCTGGGGTTGTAAGCCGCAGGCGAAGGCTTGAGCGGCTTGGGCCCGTCCAATTTCTCCTCCCTCTAGGGTGACGTAGGAGTTATTGGACATATTCTGAGATTTAAATGGGGCAACCTTGACCCCTTGGCGATACAACCAAGCGCCCAAAGCCGTTGTCAACCAGCTTTTACCGGCATTGGAGGAGGTTCCGAGAATGGAAATGGCTTTCATTAAAGTCGCAACTGTATTCTTTAGAATTATTTTAGATTTAAATCAGACTGGGAAACCAGAAGGCGGTATCCTAAATTGAGTCACGATCTAGTGTTACATAGTCTATAATATCTAGCACAGATAGATGAAGGCAAGCTAAAACATAACCCTAGTAGCCTGAAAACTCCGCCAATCAAGCCAAGAATTCGAGTATTTTAATAAGGCTTAATCCTAAATTCAGCGAAAAATATCACCTCAAGCCACTATTTAGAATCTACGAATCTAGGCGAGATAATACTATTTTTCAAAAGTCGTGCCATAGTAGGGGCTTACCCTGGTCACTGAGCGATAGTCGCCCTATCGGGGTTAAATTTCTGGCAAGCATATCGAAAAATGGTATAACTAGATCCACTAAAATACCACAGGTTAATTTGATTCTATCTTGTAGCTAGGATTACGGCAAAAGCATCTAGGTTTTGCTAAAATCCTACGACAAGTTGGCTTCAAGCACAACTCTGGATTCTAATCTCGACACTCTATTTCATCCGTAAACAATGGCTACCAACCCTAAAATACTCAAAGAAAGGCGAGAATATAATACCTGGGTCGCCAATGAGACATTTGAAGACTACTCTCTACGCTATGCTCCTAAATCCTTCCGTAAATGGTCGGAATTTCTGGTGGCTAATACCGCGTTAGGAGGGATTTCATTTTTAGCTCTTGAGGCAATCGGTGGCTCCCTAGTCATAAACTATGGTTTTTCTAACACCTTTTGGGCAATTAGTTTGGTTAGCCTGATCATTTTTTTGGCGGGCATTCCCATTGCCTATTATGCGGGAAAATACAACATCGATATGGACTTGCTAACTCGCGGAGCGGGGTTTGGTTATATCGGTTCAACCATTACATCCGTGATTTATGCCTCCTTTACCTTTATCTTTTTTGCTTTAGAAGCCGCCATTATGGCTCAGGCTCTTAACCTTTATGTAAATTTACCGTTGTCATGGGGCTATCTACTCTGCTCCTTGATTATTATTCCCATGGTTTTCTATGGGGTGACCTTTATCAACCGCTTGCAACTGTGGACTCAACCGCTCTGGTTAGTATTGATGATTATGCCGTACCTCTTTGTTTTGCATCGAGAACCGGAGGTCATCTCTCGCTGGCTGGAATTTGGGGGAAACTCGCCAAGTGGTGCTGGATTTGACCCCTTATTATTTGGGGCCGCTGCTACGGTCTCATTTTCCCTCATTGCTCAACTGGGGGAACAGGTGGATTACCTACGATTTTTGCCCGATCGCGAATTCCATAATCGTCGACGCTGGTGGTTTGCAGCCATGGCGGCGGGCCCCGGTTGGATTGTCTTGGGCTGGGCCAAACAAATTGGGGGGGCTTTTCTAGCGTTCCTGGCCCTGGAACACGGAATTTCCCTGGTTCAAGCCAAGGAACCCGTCTATATGTACTTAGCCGGGTTTCAAGATGTCTTTAGCAGCCCAGAAACGGTGTTAGGGGTGGTGACTCTATTTGTAGTGGTCTCCCAGATTAAAATCAACGTTACCAATGCCTATGCTGGCTCTCTGGCCTGGTCGAATTTCTTTTCCCGCCTGACGCACAATCATCCTGGGCGAGTCGTCTGGCTCATTTTTAATGTGACTATCTCCTTGCTGTTGATGGAGTTGGGCGTGTTTGAAACCTTAGAAGCCGTGTTGGGGCTATATTCCAATGTGGCGATCGCCTGGATTGGGGCCCTAGTGGCTGACTTAGTCATCAACAAACCCCTAGGCTGGAGTCCTTCCTATATTGAATTCAAACGGGCCCATCTCTACAACATTAACCCCGTCGGCTTTGGGGCGACGGTCATTGCCTCATTAGTCGCGATCACGGCCTTTGTGGGAACTTGGGGAGACTACGCTCAGGCCTATTCGCCCTTTCTAGCACTGGGGCTGGCCTTTATCCTCTCGCCTATCTTGGCTAAAGTCACGGGGGGACGTTTCTACATCGCCCGGGTGAACCCTTATCAAAGCCAAATTGAAGCCGCCGCCGCCATCGCCACGATGAACAACCCTAACAATGGTGGCGTTCGTACCCTAGACAATCGCAATTTAATCGATTGCTGTCTGTGTGAACAATCCTATGAAGTGCAGGATATGGCCCATTGTCCCGTCTATGAGGGACCGATCTGTTCCTTATGCTGTAGCTTAGACTCTCGTTGTCATGATCGCTGCAAGCCAACACTGCAATTGGGAGAAATCCGCCTGCTACAACCCTTACAAAGCACCTTTGAGAGCAAAATCGCCCCCCACCTCGATCGGAAGCTGCTGCGATTTCTAGGTGCTTTTACCCTGGTTTCCAGCGTGACCGGACTTTTATTTGTTGTAGTCGCTTATCTGGGGTTGAAGAACTTACCGGAGCGATCGCCCCAACTCGATGAAACCTTCTTCACCCTCTTTTTAGGGTTGTATGCTCCTTTACTCGTCATCCTGGGGATTGCCTCTTGGTGGTATGTACTGAGTGAGGAAAGTCGAGAATTGGCTGAAGAGGAGTTGGCTGAGCAAAATCAGCAGTTGGCCCAGGAAATCCAAGACCGACAACAGGCCCAACAGGAACTTGAGCAACTGACGCAAACCTTGGAACACCGGGTAGAAGAGCGAACAGAAGAACTCTCCCAGGCGTTGAAAACCCTCAAGGATACACAGGCTCAATTGGTGCAAACGGAAAAAATGTCGGGTTTAGGGCAATTGGTCGCTGGGGTCGCCCATGAGATTAACAATCCGGTGAACTTCATTTATGGCAATTTAGTTCATGCCGATGAGTATATCCAGGATTTATTGGAGTTTATCAGCCTATATGAGCAAAATTGTCCAACCGATGACCCGGAGGTGCTACAACGGCGGGAAGAGATTGAACTGGAGTTTATTGCCAGGGATATTGTTAAAATCTTGGGTTCGATGCGGGTTGGGGCAGAACGAATCCGGGAAATTGTTTCGAGTCTCCGTAATTTCAGCCGTCTGGATGAGGCCCAGGTGAAACCGGTGGATCTCCATGAGGGAATTGAGAGTACGTTAACGATTCTGGGAAATCGGCTGAAGGCTCGTTCAGATCGACCGGAAGTTCAGATCATCCGTGATTACGCCCCATTACCTCTGGTTTTATGTCATGCCGGCTCCATTAACCAGGTTTTTATGAATATTCTGGTCAATGCGTTGGATGCCTTGGATGAGCGCGATCGCCAACGTCAGTCGCAAGAGATGTCTGATCATCCCAGTCACATCCGCATTTGCACCCAGTTCGAGACGGAGTGGGTTCGCGTGATCATCGAGGATAACGGCCTGGGGATTCCCGAAACCTTGCGATCGCAGATTTTCGATCCCTTCTTCACGACGAAGCCCATTGGTAAGGGAACCGGCTTAGGGATGTCTATCTGCTACCAAATTGTTACGGAGAAACATGGTGGAAACCTATACTATCAGCCTTCTACCACGGGTGGGGCTGGATTTGTGATTGAGTTACCTCGCGAGGCTAAGACGATGAGTAAACGTCTCAGTTGCAGTAGACCACAGCAGTAATCCTTCTGAGGTGGATCTCAGGTTGAGGGCGATCGCGGATCACAGAACTCTCTAAACTCTTCTTTAGTGATGCGCGATCGCCGTGAGCCAGTTAGGGCGATCTCACAGATAATCGCAGCCTAGAGTCTCTCGGGTATTATTGCCCGTGATCGGGTTCGTTCCCGAGGCGACCTCACACAAGTCGCTTAGGGTATCATCACTAAGAAAGATATCCGTAAAGTCCGCTCCTTCGATGTTGGTGTTACGGAACTCGGAGTTATAAGCGAAGGCCCCCTCAAGAATGGCATTTTTGAGATTGCTTTCCAAAAACAAGGCCGAGTCTAGGGTGGCGAAGCTCAAATCCGCTCCCTCTAAATTCACATTCTTAAACTTGGTGCGGAACAGTTGCACCCCTTTTAGGTTGGCTTGGCTGAAATCACAGGCCCGAATCGTTGCTAGGGTAAAGTTAGAATCCCGCAGGTCCTGACCTGAAAAATCAGTTCCATAGAGGGTTTGCTTTTCATAGGCCACCGCTTGGGCCTCGGGAACTGCCCAACCTAGATTGGCGATCGCCACCATGACCATACAGATCACCATCAGGCTAATCTTCGCGGCCATCGCCCCCAAATCAAACCTAGACCGATACCAACAGTGTTCATCCTCGTAGTTCACAATCCTTCTCTCCCATGACGAAAGGTTATAGTACATCTGATAACAGGCGTTTCAAGGGTCATCCTACCAGGAACATTGTGGGAACTCTAGGGGAAAACCTTGTTGCTCAATGGTTGCGAGGATCACAGGTGCGAGTGTTACACCAACGCTGGCGTTGTCGTTTGGGAGAATTAGATATTGTGGCCGGCTTCCCGGCGACTCGCGACACCGCCAAAACCTTAGCCTTTGTCGAAGTCAAAACCCGCAGTGTTGGCAATTGGGATCACGATGGACGCTTGGCCCTGTCTGCCGCTAAGTGTCAGCGGTTAAACCAAGCGGCCCGTTTCTTTCTAGCCCATTTTCCCCAATATGCTCAACTTCCCTGCCGCTTTGACTTAGCGTTAGTCCGTTGCCAGCCCGCCCCTGAGAGTGCCTCTCCCTCCCCCATAACGCCAAAGCTGCCCGATGTCATTACCATCGGACAGCCTGTGCGAGTTAATCAACTTCAACTGACCTTACAGGATTACTTAGTTGGTGTGTTAGATTAACTCCTCACTAATTTTTATAGCCATCAGACTGGTTAAACGTCCTTCACGCAAGGGTTTCAGGGCAGTAGCCAAGTCCACGAACAAATTGACGACGGAAGGCTTCGATTTCTGCTGTGTCTGGATTTCCATGACAGACGACAGCAACCTGATAGCGTCGCATCACATCCACCGGTGCTTGTCCCGTCTCTAAACTCCACATCGCCATTTGCACACGAATGTTAGAGGGGTAGGGAATCCCCACTTCTTTAAGGTAAGCTTTAAAGTCACCGTGTCCTTGACGACTTAGGGGAGACTCCATTTTCACTCGTAGCACCCATCCATCGATCTGGTGAATGACTGTTATAAAGCGAACTGGAAAGTTTTGGCGTTTCAGATGTTCGACGACCCGTAACGTCAGGCTGGCGTTGGCAAGATAGTAGAGGTAATCCATAAAGAGTGCCTTGAATTGGGGTCTATATTGATCATCGGTGATGTTGATCCCAACTCCTAGGGTGAACTCCCCATAGTTTCATGGGGGAGGTTCCCCATCCTTGATGTTTAACTGTCTATCTTTCATGGCTATGATCCCCATCTCTAAGGATGATTTACACCTGGATGCTTACGATTATCAGCTTCGAGCCGAACAGATTGCTCAAAATCCCGTCACGCCTCGGGATCACTCCTGTTTGCTCGTGGTCAATTCCCCTAATACCCATGAGCATCAACGATTTTGGCAGTTACCCGATTGGCTCAAACCCGGAGATTTACTTGTTCTCAACGATACTCGGGTTTTACCGGCTCGTCTCTATGGCTATAAGCCTAGTGGTGCCAAGGTGGAAGTGTTACTACTAGAGGAACGCCAGGAGGATCAGTGGTTGGGGTTAGTTAAACCGGGGAAACGGCTGAAGCCGGGTGCTGAAATTTACTTTGATTCATCTGAAGCTGGGAACTCAAGGGCCTCGTTCCGGGCTGAGGTGCTTTCACTCGATGAGGCCACTGGGGGACGACTGTTACAGTTTCACTGTCCTGAAGGGACAACGGTGCTTGAGATGTTAGAACAGTATGGAGAAGTTCCTTTTCCTCCCTATGTGACGGAGTCTCAAGCGAGCAGTAGTCAATATCAGACTGTGTATGCTCGGGAGGCAGGTTCGGCAGCAGCACCGACGGCAGGATTGCATTTTACGCCGGAACTGTTGCAACGATTGCAGGATCAGGGTGTCAGTCAAGCGTTTGTGACGCTTCATGTCGGAGTGGGAACGTTCCGCCCCGTTGAAGCGTCAGATATCCGTAACCATGTGATGCACCAAGAATGGGTCGAGGTTCCTCAGTCCACCGTGGAGGCGGTTCGTCGTACTCGTTCCCAAGGAGGACGGGTGATTGCCGTGGGAACCACAGCGGTGCGATCGTTAGAGTCTGCGGGCCAGGGGCAGCCGGATGGAGACTTGGCCCCGTTTTCTGGCAAAACGGATCTATTTATTTATCCTGGATATCGCTGGCAGGTGGTGGATGGTCTAATTACAAACTTCCATCTCCCCAAGTCTAGTTTGATGATGATGGTCTCGGCCTTGCTGGGACGGAAGCGACTGTTAAGACTGTATGAGGAGGCGATCGCCCACAATTATCGGTTTTTCTCCTTTGGGGATGCCATGCTAATTATGCCTGAAGCTCGCTTACGGTGATTGCTTCTCAGGCTGGCTCTCGCTCTAGTTCTTAATCTCGGTCAAGGATTAGTAAAACTTATTCTTGACATAAATGAGAGCCAGTGTAAAGATTGATTAACACAATCGTTCATCTTGATCTGGATCAATCTCGATAAACCTACCCAGATTAAGACGGAAGTAGGGCTTTTGGGCCGAAGGAACGCACCCTATCCCTAACGGCTTTTCTGAATTTTGAGGTACTACAGATGTTGGTTGCCTGTTTGGTTGCCCTTGCCTGTGCCATTGCTTGCTTTTTCCTGAGTATCAACACCCGTGAGGAAATTGTTAAGGTGGCGGCAACGGGCCTCGCTGGACTCTGTGCCATTGTGAGTCTCTACTTTGCTCCCTGGCTCGTCAAGCTGGTGATTCTAGCACTCCCCTTTCTTTGGGAGCGTTTCTCCAAACTGGGGCGTTTTGGCTCCCGGCATATTTAAAGTCCAGGAAACGTTAGCCAGCTTAGACAAGTCAAACTGCCAAAGCCCCCTCTTTGGGCATTCCAAAGAGGGGATTCTGGTTTAGGGGGTTAAGGAAAGGCAAATCGGGATGACAGGATTTGAACCTGCGGCATCCTGCTCCCAAAGCAGGCGCGCTACCAAGCTGCGCTACATCCCGGAAACTACCACTGTTATGTGGCAATCTCTTAGATTATAGGTGATCGATGACCCTCTTGCCAACTGTTGCTTTCCAGGAGACTGGCAGAGATTCCCGGCAGTTGACTCAAATTTGGGCAGCGATCGCGGTACGATCGACCTATCTCACTAGGGGAGTGGCATAACAGATGAAGCTACAGGACTTTCTCGGGACTGATCTGAAATACGACTATAAGGATATGGCGGCTAACGAGGCCTTAACTCGTCAGATTCAGGTGCGCCTGATTGATATGGGGTTATTAGATCCTCCTGCCGATGGACTCTTCGGCCCCCTCACGACTGCCGGCTTTGACCGCTTTCAGGACTTGATGCAGGTGAATGAGTTGGGGTATCTTGGCGCCGCCACCGCGCGTTTACTCATTCAAACCCGACGGCAAGATTTACCGAAACCGCCGCCGGAGTTGAAAATTCTCCAAAATACTGTATTTAAATCGCGGCCGGTTCAGTCATCGGTGTTGCCAGACAACGAGAAACGCTCGATTCGGGCGGGGGAAAGCTTCACCCTGGTGGATTATGAGGTGGTGCGAGACCATTTACGTATTGCCCTGCGGAGTGTGGCGTTTCCCAAACGGGGGGACGATGGCAAGGTGGCGGATTCTAAAATCTGGTATGCCTTCCGGGAGCATGTGGAAATTTGGGAGGAGGAGGATCGTCAGGTTCCTCTACAAAAACCAACGACGATCCGTCTCGATGTTCCCTACAAGTCCCAACTGGATAATTGGTATAACCCGATGGGATCGTGCAATGTGACCTCCATTGCCATGTGTTTATCCTATTTGGGGGCCCGTCGCCGTAGCAGTGTGGGCCAGTTTGAGGATGAACTCTATGAATACATGATTCGTCGTGGCTGGAGTCGCCATAGTCCTTATGATTTGGCACGAGTGGTGCATGACTATGGCTGTCGTGACACCTTTCGCACCAATGCCACCATTGAGGAAGCCCAGGACTGGTTAGCGGGTGGTAATCCGGCGGTGATTCATGGTTATTTCACGTCGTTCGGTCACATTATTGTTTTGGTGGGCTACGACGATCGCGGCTTTCTTGTCCATGATCCCTACGGGGAATGGTTTGAATGGGGGTATCGCAATGACTTAAGTGGGGCCTTTCTTCACTATTCCTATGGCTTGATTCGCCGGGTTTGTATTCCGGATGGCCAGTTCTGGGTTCACTTCATCTCCCGTTAAAGGGCCCCGATTGCTCAATCTTTAGCTTGCCTGGAGTTTCATGCTGATGTCTAGCCATGGGGAACGGGAAATGGGGGCGCTGGTGGAAATGTAGTCGACCCCTGTTTCGGCGATCGCCCGTAGACGCTCTTGGGTGATGTTCCCCGAGGCTTCGATTTTCAGCTTGGGGTTCTCTTGGCGAATCAGTTGCACGGCGGTTTGTAAATCAGCCAGAGACATATTGTCCAACATAATGATGTCTATCTCGGTGTTGAGCGCCTCTTGTACTTGTTCTAGGGTTTCAGTCTCCACTTCGATGCTGAGGGGATAGGGAATGTGGGGACGGATTTGAGCGACAGCGGCGCTGAGACTGCCAGCGGCGGCAATGTGGTTGTCTTTAATCATAATGGCATCGTCGAGTCCTAGGCGATGGTTGCTGGCACCGCCGACGGAGGTGGCATATTTTTCGAGGAGTCTCAGTCCGGGGGTGGTTTTGCGGGTATCTGTAAGCTGTGTGGGCAGATCGGCGATGGTTTCAACGTACTGACGGGTACTCGTGGCAATGCCACTGAGACGCATGACTAGATTGAGGGCGACTCGTTCTCCCATGAGTAGGGCTTCTAGGTTGCCTTGGAAGCGAGCCACGACGGTCCCGGTTTCGCAAGCTGTTCCTTCTTTATATATAAGTTCGCTTTTGATCTGGCGATCAAGCTGTTCAAAGGTGCGTTGGGCTAGGGGTAGTCCGGCAATGACACCGGGGGCTTTGAGAATCCATTCGGCGCTTCCTTGTGGCGATCGCCCTTGGAGTAGGGTTTGACTGGTGCGATCGCCCCGTCCGATATCTTCGGCTAGCCAACTCTGGATTAACGGATCTAAGACCACCCAGGGGGGTAAGACAGGAGATAGGCTCACAGGAGATGTCCCTCATTCTGAATACAGCATGTTTAACCATACCCTTGAGTGAGGAAATTTGATGGGCAGCCTCCGGGGAATTCTCGGGGGGGGATTTTCGGGGGGGCGATCGTCAGCCCACGTCTCTTACCAAAAGAAAGATCTGAGCGGCTCAGCCGTCAGATTTGGGGTCAGAGGGAAAAAAACGGGAAAAAACCAAAAAAAGTTTTCGAGCTGA
>SMDP01000111.1 GCA_012911965.1 Geitlerinema sp. P-1104 | reverse complement strand
CTGTTCCCTGTTCCCTGTTCCCTGTTCCCTGTTCCCTTCCCCCATGACCCTCCAAACCGACGATACCCTCATGCAACTGAAGCTGGCCATCAACCGGGCCATCGCTCGCCAAGAAAAACATTGGGGCTATTTCCAGATTCATCGCCGCGAAGATGGCAGCATGAGCCTGGATATTCCCTCCCTGCCGCAAATCCGCTGCATCGCGAACCTCGATCGCGATATTTATAAACTCTATTGGGGCCGAACCGAAAAACCCGCCGTGTACAGCCGCAAAAAGAAAAAGACCATCACCGACCCCAAAACCCGTCAAACCCAAGTCCAACGGGTCTATGAAGTGATGTATCAACTCGACGGACGCTCCAGTGTTCGCCAGATCAATCGCATTATGGCCCAAACCATTCGCGATCGCATTGTCGACCATGTCAGCGCCCAAGCTGACAACGAACTCGAACCCCTCGTGTTAATCACTGAGGCCGTGTCCTAACTCTGTTCTATCAGCCCCATTGCTGTTGTTTGCTCCTTCGTTCCTGCTTCGTTCGCTATGGTGATTCCCTCTCCGACCAAGCCCTTGGGGCGATCGCGCCCAGCCAAGCCCGATAACCGCCTCCTCTGGCTCGATATCATCACCATTTTCCTCTGGGGGGTTGTGATGATGCAATATTGGCTCACCGGCAAACTGCGGCTTCTCGTCCATCCCGCCTTTTCCTGGCTCTGTATTGTTGCCGGGATTTTGTTTCTGCTGATTTCCGTCTGGAAAGGCCTACAACTGCGATCGCGGCGACGAGTCCCCGAAGCACCTCAACAACATATCAGCCTCTTTCCCCCCGGCTGGAGTACCGGACTTCTGCTGGCCTCGGCCTGTATTGCCCTCGTCTTTGTCCCCCGTCCCTTCGCCAGCCAAGTCGCCCTCGAACGGGGAGTCACAGACTTTCTCTCCATGACTCGCATCGAACCCGAAAGTTTCCGGGGGGCGAACAACCCAGAAGATCGTAGCATCGTCGATTGGACGCGAACCCTCAGTGTCTATCCCGAACCCGACGCTTACGCCGGACAGCCAGTGGATGTCAAAGGATTCGTAGTGCATCCCCCCAACCTAGACGAAGATCTCATGATCATCGCTCGGTTTATGATTACCTGCTGTGCCGCCGATGCCTATCCCGTGGGGTTGCCCGTGCAATTGCCCCCTGGAACCACCCGCAACGAGTTTGAACCCGATGTCTGGCTACGGATTCGGGGTGAAATGAAGTCCGGTCGCCTCGAAGACCGCCGCCAAGTGATCATCGCCGCCGAAAGCCTAGAACCCATCCCAGAACCCGACGATCCCTATGGTTACTAACCCCATCTCCCCCCCCACGTTTCCCCACCGCCCGCGTAGAAAAGCAGACCCAAGCGCCACTGCCGTCCAAAGCGTCCCCGCTCAGGGTAGAATGGCTTGGATCAACGTATATCGATAACCCAGTTCGGACTCCCGTTGCAATGGCAGAAACCCTATTTTTCAACGCCTTAAAGGAAGCCATCGACGAAGAAATGGCTCGTGATGAGACCGTTTTCGTCCTCGGTGAAGATGTCGGTCACTACGGTGGCTCTTACAAAGTCACCAAAGACCTCTACGACAAATATGGTGAGCTGCGCTTACTCGACACCCCCATTGCCGAGAATAGTTTTACCGGCATGGCCGTCGGTGCAGCCATTACCGGCCTGCGTCCCATCATCGAAGGGATGAATATGGGGTTTCTCCTGCTGGCCTTTAACCAAATTGCCAACAACGCCGGGATGTTGCGCTACACCTCCGGCGGGAACTTTACCATTCCCATGGTCATTCGCGGTCCCGGTGGGGTCGGACGACAACTTGGGGCAGAACATTCCCAACGCCTAGAAGCCTATTTTCAAGCCGTTCCGGGACTAAAAATTGTGGCCTGTTCAACTCCCTACAATGCCAAAGGACTACTAAAAGCCGCCATTCGCGATAATAACCCGGTGCTATTCTTTGAGCATGTGCTGCTCTATAACCTCAAAGAAGAGTTACCCGATGAGGACTACATCGTTCCCCTCGATAAGGCTGAGGTAGTGCGCCCCGGAGAACAGGTGACCCTATTAACCTATTCTCGGATGCGTCATCATTGTGTCCAAGCCGCGAAAACCTTGGAAAAAGAAGGGTTTGACCCAGAAATCATTGATTTGATTTCTCTGAAGCCCTATGACCTCGACACCATCGGTGAGTCGATTCGCAAAACCCATCGCGTTATCGTGGTCGAAGAATGTATGAAAACCGGTGGGGTGGGCGCTGAGATTACCGCCAGCATCAACGATCATTTCTTTGATGAACTCGACGCACCGGTGTTACGCCTATCCTCCCAGGATATCCCCACCCCCTACAACGGAACCCTAGAACGCCTAACCATTGTTCAGCCTCACCAAATCGTTGAGGCGGTTAAGAAAATGGTGGCGTTGCAGGTGTAACGTTTCCTCAACAAAACTTGCGATTTTCCTAAATCTGTGCTATGCGTCGTCAACAATCTCTGCTAATTCTGATCCTGATTCTGTTGGTGAGTGCGATCGTCATTCTGGTTCAACTGCCCCTACGATTGGGGTTGGACTTAGAAGGGGGGTCTCAGTTGACCATTGAAGCGCAGCCGACGGAAGAAATCCCGGTCATCAGCGATCGCGACTTGGAAGCGGTCTTGCTCGTGGTCCGCAACCGAGTCGATGGTCTCGGGGTCAGTGAACCGCTGGTACAAACCGTTGGAGAAAATCGCATTTCCGTTCAGCTTCCGGGAGTCAGTGACCCCGCCCAAGCTGAACGGGTGTTGGGGGGAACCGCGCAACTGGAATTTCGTGAACAAGTCAACAACCCCGAAGTCCAGGCTCAACTTCAGGTGCGCCAAGAAGAACTCCTAGAATTATTACAAGAACAAGAACGACTCATCGGTGAAGGTCGCGAAGCCGAATTAGCCGCCACAGAACAAGCCATCGCCGCCAAAGAAGAGCAAGTCCAGGAATTAAACGAGCAGCTTTATGAAAGCGTTGGACTAACCGGAAAAAACCTCGAAGATGCCAACGTCACCTCAACTCGCATTGATGGAGTTTGGAGCGTCATCATTGACTTTGACCGGGAGGGGGGGGAGAAATTTGCCGAACTCACCCGTAACATTGCCGGAACCGGGCGACGCTTAGGCATTTTCCTCGATGACGAACTAATTAGCGCCCCAGGCGTCGGTGCAGAATACGCCGAAACTGGCATTAGCGGTGGGGGTGCGCGCATTGACGGTCAATTTAGCCTCGAAGATGCCAATACCTTGGCCACTCAACTGCGAGCCGGGGCTTTACCCGTTCCCGTGGAAATCGTGGAAAACCGGACCGTGGGTGCCACCCTAGGACAAGACAGTATTCGTCGCAGTATCTATGCTGGGGTGGGAGGTCTGATCTTGGTGTTAATTTTTATGGTGGTGTATTACCGCCTACCTGGGGCGATCGCCAACCTCTCCCTCACCATCTATGCCATCCTCACCCTGGCCTGTTATGCCCTGCTGGGGGTAACCCTAACCCTGCCAGGGATTGCTGGATTTATCCTGAGTATTGGGATGGCCGTCGATGCCAACGTGCTGATTTTTGAGCGCACTCGCGAAGAACTGCGATCGGGCAAAACCCTCTATCGCTCCGTAGAGTCAGGGTTTTATCGCGCCTTCTCCAGTATTTTAGATAGTAACGTCACCACCCTAATTGCCTGTTTAGCCCTATTTTGGTTTGGTGCCGGTTTAGTGAAAGGGTTTGCCGTAACCCTGGCCATTGGCGTCGGGGTCAGTATGTTTACCGCCATCACCTGTAGTCGTAGCCTGATGTTCTACGTTCTCACCCTACCCGACCTGAAAAAGCCGGAATTTTTCTGTCCTAACCTGCAACCTCCCCTGGCCAAAAGTTAGGGTCAGACCCTGAACGACTCGATCCCCCTTCTGCACCTTAAAAGCCTCCATCCAGACGATGAAACTGAGCGTAACTCGACAACGAACCCTCTGGTGGGCGATCTCCATCCTATTCGCCCTCATTAGCACCCTCACCATGGGGCTGTCCATCGCCCAGTTTGGCGCTCCCTTGCCTCTCGGCTTAGACTTCACCGGAGGAACCCGCCTCCAGTTGGAGCGAGACTGTCGCATCGCCAACGCCTGTGATGACCCCATTGACGTCACAGTGGCCCGCCGTATTTTGGCCGCTGAAGGTTTGGGAACCAACGTTCAGGAGTTCGGGGAAAACGAACAGGGACTGGTGGTGCGGACCACGGATTTAGACGTAGAGGCGCGATCGCAACTCGAAGCCGCCCTAGAAGCAGAACTCGGGGCATTTGACCCCGAAAAAACACAAATCGATACCGTGGGGCCAACCGTGGGACGGCGCTTGTTGCGATCGGGCTTACTCTCCCTAGTCGTTGCTAGCTTGGGCATTGTCGGCTATCTAACCATTCGCTTTAAGCTCGATTACGCCCTGTTTGCGATCGTGGCCCTGTTTCATGATGTCTGGATTACGATCGGCGTGTTTGCCCTCTTCGGCCTAGTTGGCAACTTTGAAGCAGATAGCCTCTTTATCGTGGCTTTGTTAACCATTGTCGGCTTTTCCGTCAATGATACGGTGGTCATCTATGACCGAGTCCGGGAAACCCTTAAATTTAAGCCCAATGACGACATTAACGATGTGGTCGATGATGCCGTTAACCAGACCCTGACTCGTTCGATCAACACCACCGCCACCACCGTCTTACCCCTAGTCGCGATTTTCATTTTCGGCGGGGAAACCCTAAAATATTTTGCCCTCACCCTGATTGTTGGCTTTGTTCTCGGGGCCTATTCCAGTATTTTTATCGCGACGGCTGCCCTGGCCCTATGGCGAGAAAAACATCCCCAGGCCGCCGCCGAAGTTCCCGTCGACAGCAACGTGGCCTCGGCGGAGGAGTCTTAATCTCGGCTAATTTCAATATAAGTATGCCAATCCGGGCAATAATCAAGATACGGGGTGTTTTCGATTGAGCCAAACTTGTCATGTCAGACCCCCAACTCTCCCTTTTTCAGCTTCAGCTCCAGCGCCTCCATCGTCTAACCGTCCTTGCCCGTTGGACTCTCGTTGTCGTCCTTTGGATCAGCGTCGGCAGTCTTAGTCTCTGGGCCTTGCGCCGGGAGATTTCCCTATGGTTAGAGCACTTTACCTGGGTGGCCGTCTGGTATGCCCTGCGATCGCATCCCTGGCCAGCCCTGGGCCTAGGACTCTGTGTGGGTTGGACAGCCTCCGTATTAGTCTGGCAGAGTCGCAATATCATTTGGGGAATGCCCAATCCAGAACGGCGACGCCTCGAACATCAACTCTGGCGGATTCGCGCCAACGGCTCGAAACATCCCCTATGGAAGTGGGTGGTCGTCTCGACAACTGACCGAGATCCCTCGAAAAAGTCAACATCAGGACGTTAAGATGAAACCCATGCAGGTGTCATGGCTAAGCTTAGGCACCTTAGCGGCGATCCTGCAACGCTCCTGACTCTTTCAACGTTTTTGACGATGGCACTTCGCGCCCTGAGAAACGTCAAGTTTCCCAAATCTCTACCTGCGCTTATGTTCGGTCCGACCTCTTTTCGCCGCATCTTGCTGTCGCGGATTCTCCTGCTGAGCGTCCCCGTCCTGGTGATCGGACAATATGTCACGTTCCGCAAAGCCCGTTCCAGTCTCCTGGAAACTGCCCGTCAAAACCTCTCAGAAAGTGCCATCCGTAAAGGAAATCGGATTGGAGACCAGGCAAACGCCCTCAAAACTCAATTGCGTCTGGCCAGTGAAACAGCGGCTCTAGAGTCAGGATCTGTTCCCAGAGTACAAGGGTTTTTAGAGAGTTTCCGGGAACAACTCCCCGATACGGTCCAATGTCTACAAGTTACGGATCTAGAAACTCAAGAGGCGATCGCCCAAACCTGTGACCACAGAATTTTCACCCCTCCTCCTGAAGGCTGGTGGCGCGGGTCTGAAAGCAGCCTTGACCGGCAGCTCTTCGTCACCACCGATATTACTCAGATGGTCAGTCCCCTGCCCGATTCTGAGGTCAACAGATATCAACAAGCGGAAATTACCTATAGTGCTCCCATCTATACCGACGATACCGGTGAGCCGGCCTATGTCATTAGTCTGCGCTCTATTTTAGAAAAACCCGATGAACCCATCAATCGTCCCGGTTCCCTAACTGGCTCCACCGTTGTCATTGATGAATGGGGGGTAATTTTAGAACATCCGATGCCAACCTTGATTGGCCAGACAATCCAGAGTCAACGGAATGCCGAACGACTCGAAACTCTAGTGGGTAGCGCCTTGGTGGGGCACCAGGATTTTATCCATCTAACCTCCTTTACCAGTCCAGAGCAAGAACTCCTCAGCGGTTATACGGCCATTGATGCGCCTGTATCCTCACTCGACGGGGATGGCCGTCAAAAACGCTGGGTCGTTTTAGCCATCACCCCTCTCGATAATGCCCTGGCAGGACTTGAGCCAATTCGCCAGGTCATGTTTAACCTGGTACTGGGGTTGTTAGCCGCCAATCTCATTGCCACCCTCTATTTAGCCCAAGACTTAGCTCGTCCGGTAGAGAAATTAGGAGAATATGCCCGTAATATTGAGTGCAACACGGCCTCAGAACCAATGCCGGCGAAGTTCTTTATTCACGAGTTTAACCAACTCTCGAAAGCCCTGAATCGGGCGATCGAACGCCTAAAAACCTGGGCCCAGGAACTTGAAGAGGCTTGGAATGAGTCCAAAAATGCCAACCGCCTCAAAAGTGAGTTTTTAGCCACCATTTCCCATGAACTGCGGACCCCCCTCAATGGCATCATCGGCAGTTTGCGCCTGGTGCGGGATGGCTTCTGTGACGACGAAGCCGAGGAACAGGAGTTTTTACAACGGGCCGATGATGCCGCCGTGCATTTATTAGGAATTATCAATGACATTTTAGACATCTCTAAAATTGAGGCCGGAACTCTCTCAGTGGCCATTGAACCCGTTGATCTGATGCAGCTAATCCATGAAACCCTAGACTTGAATCAAGCCACCGTGCGCGACAAAGGGTTAACCTTATCGGCTGAGGTAGAGACGGATGAGCCAATTTTGGTTCGCGCCGATGCCGCTAAACTGAAACAGGTGTTACTCAATGCCATCGGCAATGCCGTCAAATTTACAGAAACCGGGGGAATCCGCATTGAGGTTCGTGTCGTTAGGGGTCTGGCTGATGAGAATGGGGCCCATTATGGGGGCAAACGAGCCGTTGTTGAGATCATTGATACAGGGATTGGCGTCGATCCGGCGGACTTCGATAAACTATTTAAACCATTTGTGATGGTCGATGGCTCGAAAACCCGTCGTTTTGGTGGAACGGGTCTGGGCTTGGCGATTTCACGTAACTTAATGGATATGATGAACGGCTCGATCCGCCTCGATAGTGCTGGGGTCGGTTCGGGAACTACGGTAACTCTGGAGTTGCCCATTGCCCAGAAAAATGTATCGTTAGAAAAGACCCCTACCTTAGCTGAGGCAGACTCAGATCTAGAGACTTGATGAGCTAACACCTTGACGTACTCGGGGCTAGGCCAAGGTTACCCCCCCGTTTAGCGAATTGATATACCTGTTAGAGGATTGGTTATGGTTGCTTCGACAGACTCCCGCCCATGGGTCACCCCCGTAATGTTTAGCTCTCGCCACAGCACGACTTTATAATAGAGGCTGTGAGGTTTTCGGAGTCTCACTTAGCCGATTTCCCTATGAAGACACTCCAATTTTTGACTCGGCGCATTGAGCGTAAGTGGCATCACTGGCGTGATGGCCGTACGCCTGGCCAGCCTATGGAGGCAACGCCAGCGGCTGATACGACCAGTCCTGATGGGTCAACGGCTCGGCTCGGAAACCGCCCTCGTAAGCTGAATGTGTCTGGTCCCGTCTCGACAGTCGTAGCGGTGTTCTGTTTGACGGGCGCGTTGGGGCAACGCTTTTATAATCAGCCCAAACTGGATGTGGGCAGTCGTGCACCACAAACCTTGGTGGCTCCACGCTCGGATCAGGTCGAAGATCGCAAAACGACGGAAGAACGCCGCCGCAGTGCTCGTTTAGGGACGTCTCCTGTGTTGATGGGAGATCCGGCAATTAATCAGCGGGTGCTTAGTGAGGTGAAACGCTATCTTGAGCAAGGAAATCGACTACGAGAAGAGGTGGGAGATTTTCCCTATGTGGATCGGGGGATTCTCTCTCAGGAGGTGCAACGCTACCTGCGAAATGCCTCGAATTGGGAATGGCGGGCAATTCAATGGACGCTTGCCCAACGACTGGAGGAGACACCGGTTCTAGGGGCTGAGCCTCCGGCTTCGGATCTCGATGAGATCTCCTCACTGGATGAGTCAGTCGATGAGTTAGTGGGTGAGTCGGAGCTAGAGCCAATTGAGGATCGTCGAGAACAAATCTTAAACGCAACTCGTTTAGGTGCGGTCAGTGGTGCGTCTCAGGTCCTGTCAAATCTCTTGCAGACTCAGACGAGCCTTATGAATCAGTCTATTGAGCAGTTGCGCACTGCATCGCAACGGCTAGATGAGGACGGGTTTGAGGAGGTTTTTGCGGCGATTGAGGCGGCTCGTGAGCGGTATGCCGGGGCCCTGGAGCAGTTATCGGAGGTATCTTATGCCAATGGTCGTTCGGTTTACACCAATACACTTTTAAATTTGTCGGCGGAGGATTGGCAAAAAACCCGCAATACGACGTTACAGGTGGGACGACAGATGTTAGCTCAGGGAATTGCCCCTGGGGTTCCACCCACGATGTTGCAAGATTCGGTGGAGATGCAATTGTCGTTGGCGCTACCGGATGCCCAGATTCGTCATTTGATGAGCGCTCTGCTAATGAATGCTCTAGAACCGAATTTAGTGACGGATCCCGATCGCACCCGCGAGCGAGCCGAGTTAGCTGCCCAGGCTCAAGAAGCTGTTTATATATCTGTCGAAGCGGGTGAGGTGATTGTAGAAGCTAATGAAATCATCGGCCAGCGCCAGTTTGTGCTGCTGGATCATTTTGATTTGGTGCGCCGAGATCCGGTGAACTGGGTGGGGTGGATTGCCTTTGGGGGCACGGTGTTTGTGGCGGTGTCTCTCTATGGCATGGTTGAACGACGGGTTCATCCGAAAATTTGTAATGGCGATCGCCTCCTGATTCTGCTGTTAACCCTGAGCGCCCCGGTGATGGTTCTGTTAGGGTCCCCTACGACCAGTTTCCCGGCGATTGGTTTGGCGGTGGGCAGTTTTTATGGGTCTTGGATGGGAGTAACAGTGGTGGCTCTGTTAAGCCTCATTATGCCCATTGGGTTAGAGATTGAATTGACCTATCTGATTGCCGGGGCGATTAGTGGGGCCTTAGGCGGGGCGATCGCCGGACGGCTACGCTCTCGCGAAGAGTTGGCTCTGTTAGGGGTGGGGGTTGGCTTGGCTCAAGGGCTGACGTTCCTGTTGCTGACGGTGATTGGACTGTTGTTACAGGGAAGCACCGGCCCCCTCTGGTCGTTATTGCTGGAGACGGCTCTGATTCAAGGACTTTGGGGCGTAGCCTGGAGTGTTGCGGTTTTGGGGGTTAGCCCCTATCTGGAACATCTCTTCGACTTGGTAACTCCTATTCGTTTGGCGGAACTCTCGAATCCCAATCGTCCCCTGCTGAAACGTCTGGCGGCGGAAGCCCCGGGAACCTTCCAACATACCCTATTTGTGGCTACCCTAGCGGAGTCGGCGGCGAAGGCCCTCGGCTGTAATGTGGAGTTAGTGCGAGCGGGAACTCTCTATCATGATATTGGTAAGATGCACGACCCCCAAGGCTTTGTGGAAAACCAGATGGGAGGTCCCAATAAGCACGATCGCATTAACGACCCCTGGAAAAGTGCCGCGATTATTAAAAAGCACGTCACCCAAGGGTTAGTCATGGCTCGTAAAAGCCGCCTCCCGAAAGCGATTCAAGCTTTCATCCCGGAACATCAAGGCACCATGTTGATTGCCTATTTCTATTACCAGGCAAAACATAGTAATAATCGCCAGGTCAATGATGCCGATTTCCGCTATGATGGCCCGATTCCTCAATCGAGAGAAACGGGAATTGTCATGCTAGCAGACTCCTGTGAAGCGGCGCTGCGATCGCTCAAGGATGCGACCCCCGATGATGCTCTCTCGATGGTGAATAAGATCCTTCGCGCCCGCTGGCAGGATAATCAGTTAGTCGACTCCGGACTAACCCGGGCAGAAATGGGAAAAATCGCCGAGATTTTTGTCCAAGTTTGGCAGCAGTTTAATCACAAACGAATTGCCTATCCCAAAGCTGTTTTATCAAATAAATAGTCTCAGAAAAAGTTCCCTAGCCCCTGACATTATTGGGGATGGGTTAGGATTTCTAGGATATATTCCCCCTGGTTAACTGAGGCGTTACTAGATAAGTCATAGACCAGTCCTGATTCTTCCGTAGGCACATCAACTAGTTCCGGCAAACGGCCCTCTCGATTAAAAACCAAGAGTTGATAAAGAAGTTGTCCCGACGTAACCCAAGCCCCTAATAAAACCCGAGATTGCAGCATTCCACCTTGTTTGGCATAGTATTTTTTGGATTTACTTTTCGGGAAAAACTGAACGGTTTTTGAAGCGGTTTGGATTAGGGGAAAACGGTTTAGTTTGAGCATTTCTTTACTCACCAGGTAGTTTTTAATTCCCCGCACACCTCGATAAACAGAATCCGGGTTAATCTGCATCCCAGATCCTAATTCTAACGTCCAAGATTCTCGGTCGAACTGAAGGGATTTTCCCAACTTAGCCAACTCAGCTTCTAGACTCAACCAAGGCTTGAGAAATGCCTCATCAAAAGCATCTCCATCGTAGGTATCCAAGAGAATTGCCGTATTGAGAAGAAAGTATTTGGCGCTCTGTTCTCGCCCTTGAAAACAGTAGAGATAATCAATGGACTGGTTGGTGCTGCTGTGTAAATCTAAGACATAATTAGCATCCAAACAAAGAGATTGTAAGCGGTAGCAGTACTGCTCTTCAAAAGGAATTCCCGAGGCAGTATGTTCTTGTTTAGCCTGTTCCTGGAAGCGATGAATTAGGGTTTTGCAAAAGGTCTCCTCAATCTGCTTTGAGTCTTGCTCAATAAGAGCCTGAGCCATGTCAGCCAGGGACATCTGATCAGGGCTTTGGCTATCTTTTTCATAATCCCAAAAAATACGATTCCAATCTATACCCGTGTAAGGATTGTAGCGACCGCTGGCGTAGTGGTGCGATCGCTGATTGGTGGCGAGAGGATTACAGGTGGGAACGAGCCAAATCTCTCCCAGGAGTTGTGACGCATCGAGGTCGCACAGAAACTGAATGAGCTGGTAGATGACGGCATTTCCCGAGAGTTCCGCGCCATGTAAGTTTGCTTGCAGATAGGCTTTTTTTCCGGGAGTTGCTCCTCGGAATTTATACACCTGGATGGCGAGGATATCTCCTGAGGCGAGATGAGCGATGTCAACGGACTCAATATCGGGAATCATAGGCCAGGAGCAAGATATCCATCATGTTGACGATTTAAGCATCATCGGGGTTTAACTGAATCATAGCCCAGGTCGTATAGGTACCGATAGGACTCCAAATGAGATAGGGGAACAGCAGTAGAGTGGCTAGGGTAGAGCGGGGTTGAATGGCGATCGCCAGTAAAATGGCTAACAGCCAACCGGTTGCCCCAATCAAGGTTCCAGCTCTTAAACTCTCTAGTCGGCACATGATCGGGGTGTAGGAGAGCGTTACCAGTTCTAACACCAAGTAGTAGCCAAGCAAGACCCAGCTATTGGCAGAACCTGGGTTCTGATTCCAGATTAGCACCGCCGACCAGCCCACACCAATAAAGACAACTGTCCAAATTAGGGGAATCAATCGCTCAAAGGTAAGCCACTGAGGACGTTGGAGGCGATTAAACCAACGCAGGTTATTCGCACTGAGAAAACGGTTACAGCCAACACCAATCAGGATCATCCCTAACGGAATCCATAACCAACTTGGAAGTGACATAAGAGAGATTGCCGGTAAACGATAGCCCGTTAAGGGGTTCTGCACAAAAAAATCTGACGAGTCAAGGGGGAGAGGGAGTTTCAGGGGCGGTTTAAGCCGTTCACCAAAGTGTTAGAGGTTAACAGGGCCAGCCTTAGGAGAGGGCGATCGCCTCCCCTAATCTTAACCCCTATCCCTTACGCCGACTTGGCCAGAACCTCCTCAGCCAGAGGAAAGCCCAACTCTTCCCGTTGCTTGAGATACAAATGAGCCACCCGGCGGGCTAAATTACGAATCCGACCAATATAACGAGTCCGTTCCGTCACCGAAATCACCCCTCGGGCATCCAGGAGGTTGAAGGTATGGGAGCATTTGAGGACATAATCGAGACTGGGGGCCACTAACCCTCGCTGCGTCAGTTGTTCGGCTTCCTGTTCGTATAACCCAAACAGAGTAAATAACATCTCCGGGTTGGAGGCTTCAAAGTTATAGGTACATTGTTCAATCTCCCCTTGTAGATGAAAATCCCCATAACTGAGGTTGTCGGCCCATTGAATCTCGGTGAAGGCCTCAACTTCTTGCAGATACATGGCCAGCCGTTCTAAGCCATAGGTAATCTCAATCGCAACCGGTTTGCAGTCAATGCCGCCACATTGTTGGAAATAGGTAAATTGGGTAATTTCCATCCCATCTAACCAGACTTCCCAACCCACGCCCCAGGCCCCCAGTGTCGGGGACTCCCAGTTATCTTCCACGAAGCGGATATCCCGATCTTCGGGGCGAATCCCTAAGGCCCGCAGGGAATCCAGATAGAGGTCTTGGATATTGTCTGGGGAGGGTTTGATGAGGACTTGGTACTGATAATAATGTTGATAGCGGTTGGGATTTTCCCCATAGCGGCCGTCTGTGGGGCGGCGACAGGGTTCGACGTAGCCCACCGCCCAGGGTTCGGGCCCGATCGCCCGGAGGAAGGTATGAGGGTTCATGGTTCCGGCCCCCTTTTCTGTGTCGTAGGGTTGGGCGATCGCACAGCCGCGATCGCTCCAAAACTGGTGTAGGGTCAGGATCAGGTTTTGAAAGTTCATCGCTACGGGGGTCAAAAATCAACGTCATCTATTGTGGCCTGTTGTGACCCCCTTTCGGCAAGGAATTAGCGGTTGAGTTGATTTAACCAAGTCCGCAAGTCCTCTAAACGGCTGAACCTCGTGACAGAAGCCTCTAAAATACCTCTATCATTTTCACAGCCTGAAGCAAATCGGGAACGACCTCTGGCGGCCATTCTCCCTCACAGCGTCGCCCATGATTGAGAATTAGACGAATACGATAGTTGCCCGGATAGCCATCAGCCTCCATCCAGAGGCGATCGCTCTCCACCTCACAAGTAATGCGTTCTTCATCCATCAACTCCGGGCTAATGGCCACAATCGTCTCACTCAACTGTTGCAACAGACGGCGAAACTCCTCAAACTCCGCCTCAGTTAACTCAAAGGCGAAGTTATCCCCCCCCAATAACCCCACATAGGACGCAGCTTCAGGATGATAGCCCAGCCGCCAGCCAGGCCCCTGTTTGAGAATCTTAGCCATCCCGGCGGGGATTAAAGGTTTCGAGCGATCGCAGTTTCTCGTAGAGTTCCCGTTCCTCAGGGCTAATCTCTCGGGGAGTGACAATTTGCACCTCCACCAACTGATCCCCTCGCCGGCCATCTCGCGTCAAATAGCCTTTCCCGGCTAAACGTAATCGCTGTCCCGACTTCACCCCATTAGGAAGTCCCACTTTCACCAAACCATCGAGGGTTTTCACCTCCACCTTTGCCGCCAACACCGCCTCAGAGGGCGTCACGGGAACCGTACAGACAATATCCGCCCCTTCGATGCGGAACAGGGGATGAGGGGCAACCGTGATTTTGAGATATAAATCCCCCCCTTGATTGCCCTGGCCCTTGAGGCGAATCCGTTGCCCCGTCACCATTCCAGGGGGCATTGTCACTTCGAGCGATCGCCCATCTTCGAGGCGAATCCGCTCCCGGCCACCCGTGTAAGCTTTCTCCAGGGGCAACGTCAGCCGCGCCTCCACATCCTGAGGGGCCGGACGCGAGACGGTGTAGGCGGTCTTCGTGGTGCGGGTGCGGAAGGCATCGGGGCTATCTACCCGGAGACGTGTCCCTGGGGGGGGTTGCGGGGCGGTGCGGGCATTGGGACGACGATTGAGGAGATCATCGAGGAAACTATTAAAGTCCGCATATTGCTCAAAACGAGCATCTGCCGGGGCGGTACTGCGAGGATTGCGGGCCACCGGTCGCCGCTTGGCTTTCTTCTGATTGAGGAAGCGGCTGAACTGGTCGTATTGAGTGCGTTTGGCTGAATCGGATAGCACATTGTAGGCTTCCCCGATATCCTTAAACCGTTCCTCAGCCGACTTATCCCCCGGATTCATATCGGGGTGGTACTTCCGGGCCAGCCGCCGGTAGGAGCGTTTAATTTCCTCAGTTGAAGCGTCTCGGGGAACTCCCAATATCTTGTAGTAATCGCGGAAGTTTTGCATTAGGGGGGAACAGGGAACAGGGAACAGGGAACAGGGAATAGGGAACAGGGAATAGGGAACAGGGAACAGGGAATAGGGAACAGGGAACAGGGAACAGGGAACAGGGAACAGGGAACAGGGAACAGGGAACAGGG
>SMDP01000110.1:4619-14807 GCA_012911965.1 Geitlerinema sp. P-1104 | reverse complement strand
GAACTGATTGCTAGACTACCATTCCTCGGGGATGGGGTGGCCAAGGGGGGCTATTCGGCGACGGCGGCTTGACTGGTTTTGGCGAGGTAGATGCCGCTAAAGACGATGATAAAGGCAATTCCGGTGATGAGGTTGAGGGCTTCGTTGAAGATACACCAGGCGAGCAGGGCGCTCACCATGGGTTCGAGGAGGAGAAAGAGGGAGACGAAACTGGAGGAGAGTTTGTCCATACTTTGGGCAAGCAGTCGTTGGCCGAGTCCTTCGCTGATGAGGGCGAGTCCTAAGACGGCTAGCCAGGTGGTTAGATTCTGGGGAAAGAGTTGTCCTTCGATGATGAAAACGAGGGGGAGCAGGAGGAGGCTGCCGATACCACAACGCCAGAGGAGGATGGTGGTGGCACTGAAGCGCGATCGCAGTTGTTCGACGATGAGAAAGTAGATGCCGAGGAAGACGGCGGAGAGGAGGGCGTAGCTATCTCCAAGTAGGGTTCCTTGGCTGCCGTTTAGGTCTTCGAGTCCCAGGGCGATCGCCCCAACTAGGGCAATGGTCATGCCGATTAAAAACCGCTTATCGAATTTTTTGCCGAACCAGAGCCAACTTCCTAGACTGGTGAAGATTGGGGTTAGGTTGTTGAGCAACATACTTTTGGCAACGGTGGTATATTGCAAGGAAATCGCCCATAATACTAATGAGGTAATGGCGACGGCTCCGACCCCAATTAGGAGTAGCCATTGTTGGCGGCTGATGGCTTGTGCGTCTTGTATGGTAGGGCTTGGTGAGATTCGGCTTTGACAGAATCGACCGAACCCAAAGATGATGAAGAAGAAGAATAAACGGTTAAAAACGGTGGCGTTTGCACCCAGTTCGAGTTCGCTTAGTCTGATGAAGATTGGGGCAAAGGAAACGGAAATTAAGGCGATACAGAGACTGATTAGGGCTAGGCGATCGCCCTGTTTGACTTCTTTGGTTAAGTCGGCGATCGCTCCCTGGGAGATGTCTGCGGAACTCGACATTAGACTGGGTTACTTGATGACTGAACTCTGACTTGGTGGGCGATCGCTCTCCCGCTCTGGGATGAGAATCCTAACCCACCTCCTCGGAGGGCTTCCCCTCCAGAGTCTTTGTATCTTCACAACTCCTAAGAGGGGCTGACTGTCTAATTTAATACAAAATCAAGAAATTCTATGGAGGTTTAATAATTGTTGATGTAAAAGTCAACTTTTGTCGGGGTATTTTTAAAATTGCCCAGGGTGGGTGTTTAACTTCGCGTCCTGGACGAAGCCTATTTCATTATAGCATAACTCCTTGAGGGAGTTCGACAATTTTGGGCGATCGCCGTAGGGCAACTAAATCTATCACGAAATAGTTATGCTTCATGAGTTCGCCGATATGCGAGTTTTTACGGATATACCCAGAAATTGCCTCAATGGCCTGTCCTGGGGTAGATTGTCCGCTACGGTCATACTATAATCTAACTGGGGCTGCTGTTCGCTTGAGGTCTGCGATCGCCCGCAGGACGGGTGGCTAAACGGTTACGCATCAATTCTTCTGTATCGATTCATCAATGTTCGAGCAAACGTTTAAAAATATCGATGACGTTCTCTGGAAAGAGTCCAGGTGCGCCACTGAACTCGACTACACCGAACAAACGTCCTGGCTGTTGTTTTTGAAGTATCTCGACGACCTCGAACGAGAGCGATCGCAGAAAGCCGAGTTAATGGGAAAGTCTTACGAGTTTATCCTCGAAGAACCCTATCGCTGGTCTTATTGGGCGGTTCCGAAAAAGCCTGACGGCGAGATCGACCGCGATCGCGCCCAGACGGGAGATGACCTCATCGCCTATGTCGATGGGGTTCTGTTTCCCTATTTACGAGGGTTTAAGGAACAGGCCACCGGTTCGGAGACGGTCGAATATAAAATCGGCGAGATTTTCGGCGAGATTAAGAACAAGTTTCAAAGTGGTTACAGCCTGCGCGATGCGTTGGAGTACGTGGACGAGTTGCGCTTTCAGTCTCAGGATGAGAAACACGAACTGTCTCACCTCTACGAAAGCAAGATTAAGAACATGGGGAACGCCGGACGCAATGGCGGCGAGTATTACACACCGCGTCCGTTGATTCGCGCCATGATACAGGTGGTGAAACCGGAAATCGGCGAACGGATTTACGATGGGGCCTGTGGTTCGGCGGGGTTTCTCTGCGAGAGTTATGAGTATTTGCGCCACCAGGGGGAACTGACGACGCAGCAACTGGAGACGCTGCAAACTCGGACGTTCTATGGTAGGGAGAAAAAAAGCCTTCCCTACGTCATCGCCATTATGAACATGATTCTACATGGCATCGACACGCCGAACATTGTCCACACGAACACGCTCACGGAGAGTATGAGCGATGTTCAGGACAAGGATCGTTTTGAGGTGATTCTCGCAAATCCGCCGTTCGGGGGGAAGGAACGCAAGGAAGTTAAGCAAAATTTTTCCATTCAAACGGGGGAAACGGCGTTTTTGTTTTTGCAGCATTTCATGAAGATGCTGAAGAAAGGCGGACGCGCGGCGATCGTGATTAAAAATACGTTTCTCTCGAATGCGGATAATGCGTCGAAGTCACTGCGAGAGGAGTTGTTGACAACCTGTAATCTGCACAGGATTCTCGACTGTCCCGGTGGAACCTTTATCGGGGCGGGAGTGAAGACGGTGGTGCTATTCTTTGAGAAGCGCGATCGCCAGCAGTGGGGAACGGAACCCACCCAGGACGCTAACGGACAGTTAGAGTTTGCGACGCCGATGGCGACGGAGAAAATTTGGTATTACCAACTCGATCCGGGGCGCAATTTGGGGAAAACGAATCCCCTCAATGATGAGGATTTGCAAGAGTTTGTTGAGTTACAGGCGACGTTTGCGCAGTCTGAGAAGTCATCGACGGTGAACGTGGCAGATATTGATCGCGAGACGTTCGATTTGTCGGTGAAGAATCCGAACGCGCCGGACGAAGACCCGTTGCGAGATCCGTCTGAGATTATGGCGGAGATTGCGGCGTTGGATCGGGAAAGTGCGGAGATTTTGGCTGAAATAGGGGGAATATTGTGATGAAGCGACATTTAAAACGTAGCCATTCCGAAGGGTGTAGGTGTACAATGGGACTACAGCAAAAGAAAAACCCAAGACCATCACCTTGTTTATGATCCTTTATGATTCTTGTCTCCATACCAAACTCCTGGTATTTTTTGTGTTGTGTGATACAAGAAAGCGAAGTTTTATGCCGGGTGGGAGTAACATGCCGCCCGTTAAGAAATCCTGTATCTCAAGATACCTTGCATTTAGAAATCCGCTAGTATGATGATTGACTATCTGAGTGACAAAGCATTTTATAGGTCGCTTTTGCAAAAAGCTGTTCGTCGAGGCGACACGGAATTAGTTGATTTGGTTGCCAATCATATGCATTTATGTGGGGATGGTCAGTGGGTGAGAAGGAGAGCGTCTATTATCACCTTTGAAGAGTGTTATACAATGGCGATTAATATTCCATTTGAAGGAGAATTTAGTGATGTGGTTAATCATTTACTTCTTCTGGCAGAGTCTGCGAAGCATAAGAATGCCTCCGGACTAGGGACGCTAGGGTATGCTTTATATGGGGGGAATCAAGGGGTTTTAGAAGGTTTGAACCCTGCAGAAGCTTATTGCATACGTCTCGTTGCGGCTGCAATTCAACGGCCGGAGAATTTCTGGGACTGGATTTTTGAGCGAGTAAAAGAACTTGATATCATTAACTACTTCTTCGTAAAGGTGGCGAAGAAAGCTTATTGTCAAACTGGATTCCCTTGGGATAAAGCCATTATACAAGCAGGGGCTTACTTGAGCACAGTCGAAGAAATTTCAAATTTTAAAAAAAACTCTGAAGTTAAGCAAAAAAACCAATGTTCTCCTTGGATTGCTTTTGACAAGCACACGCCGCAAGGAAGAGAAGTCTTGAAGAAAACCTCAAATGTATATGGAATTAGTTACGAAAAACTATCTACAATCAATTTTTACTATGAAAGCTCCATCTGTAATCTAGTATCTCCATCAGCGTGGTGGGATAAAGAAATTAACTGGAGCTTAAAAAGAATAAACCTAGGACATTCGGAAGCCTTCAAAGTATGGAGTGAAGTAAAGCCCTTTGTTACTAAAAATATAGAACATGAAAATGGCAACCTTTTATTTCGTTTTGAACAATTAAAACACCGCAAGGGTTCAACGAACTTATCCAAGCAACTAGAGTTAGTTAACAGGAGTTCCTTATGTTTCTAAATCATGAAATAATAGAGCTGACAAGCCTTTTAGAGAAACGTAATGTCAGTTTATACCATGCGTGTCAGCTTCAAGATTTCATATCTTACCTGAAAATTGGAGGAATCCCATCCAGGTCATATTTAGAAAGCACAGGTCATGAATTTACGAATTTTGATACTGATAGCTCAGATCGAAAGGCAAACGTATGGGATAAAATTTTCTTTAATCTTTCTGATTTTGGAAGCACCTTTGCCAATGAAAAGATTGCTGTTCCTAATCCCTTCGGACCTATTCTACTGAAAGTGAAATGTACTTCAATTCAAGAGTCAAAGGACGTTGCAATATGCCTCCGGTCGGCAGGGGGGCGGAATTTTAACCGCGAGTCTGAGTCGCTCGATTCTCTTGAAGAAGTCAATAAACTTTTTCTTTATTCAGATAATGATCCTACTAGATCCCATTTGGTAAAATACGCCCAAAATTTAAAAGAGGATTTCATCGATAAAAAAAGCATTTCTAGTCCAGAAATAAGCTGTACTATTATGACAGGATATATACCCTTGAGTGAGGTCATTTCTGTTCAAGTAGAGCCTTACTCAATTTATAACCATCAATTATTGAGTAAAGTAAAAAGCATAACTTCTGATTTTCCTCAACTCCAAACATCTATCTACTCTCGCCCATCACTACCTAGCTATGCTGAAGAGCTAGTAAAGCTTCTAGAGAGAGAAGAAATCACTTTGCAACACATTCAAAACTCTAATGTAAGCATCGAGTTAAAAACCTGGGCAGATAAATTAAGAAAAAAAGAGCTTGATTATCAATTCAAAAGATTTGCCAAGTATCTCAGAGCCGGAACAATTCTTCCATTTTATTCACTCACATAGTCATGGATCATATACAGCTCCTCAACCAAGTTCGACGTTTAGATAACATCAATCTTTCGTATGACTACGCACTGAATGACAGGAAAAAAAATGATTCATATTTCAATCATATAGAGATTGATTATTTTAGCGACTTATCCTGTCGAAATAAGGTAATTCAAGAAATACAAAAAGAATTACAAGATCCAGATATTTTTCATCTTCGACCTACATTTGCATATTACATACCGAAAAATAACTTATGTTATCGAAGAATGATATATATACCATTTAAAGACTTAGTGGTCAGGTATGCATTTGTGACGGTCATAGCCGATATTTTAGATGTAACACTGTCTGATCGATGCTTTGCTAATCGACGTGAAGTAACTCATAGATGTGAAAATTTTTTATTGGAAAATTACCACGAAAAGTCTTTACCAAATTTTAGGAACTGGCAAAAACAATGTGTAGAAAATTCAGAATATCACGTTTTAATTAGAACGGACATTTCATCATTTTATGATTCTGTGTCTCACCAGTATTTAATTCAAACACTAGCAGAGCAATTGTCCATAAATACAAGTACAGATTTTATGCAATTATTTGCAAAGCTGTTACGACCTCAAGTTATTTCTTATTCACAAAAAACGACAAAGCCCCAAGCCCCACAAGTACTAAAACACGGCCTTACAATTGGCAACAACCTAGAGGGTTTTTTAGCAAATTTATACTTGCGAGATGTTGATGAAGTGATGGAAAATGATCGTTATTTTGAACAAAAATCTATAGAATTTGGAAGATATAATGATGATATGAGAATCTTTGCTGGGAATCGGAAGACAGCTAAAAAATATCTTCTAATCCTACAAGAATATTTATTATCTAAAGGTTTAAATTTAAATTCTAGCAAAACCTTAATTGCAGAAAACTCAAAAGACATAGAAGAAATAAGAACTAAGTTTTTTGGCGATCTATCACCCGATACATATGATCCTAAATTTGAATCGCAAGATACAGAAGATAAAAAATTTGCATCAGAAAATATTGACTTAGAGAATCATATTGATAAGGAAGATTATGATTCTTTAAAGGACTTTGATGCTAATGCCCCCATCGAAACAGACCGGGACGCAAAAAACTTTTGCAAGTTTCTTCAACATTACATGAAATATGAAGAACGAAATCCAAGTCATGTACAAAAACTAGAGGTTATCCTAACTCAATTTCAAGGAAGTAGTAGGCATGCGTCTTGGTTGCTCGTTCAGTCGTACTACTATAAAAACATAAAAAAAGATACTCAGCTAGCTGCATTAAATTCTATATTTATTATTTTAGAGAGCGATGAGTCTCTATCTTATACAAAAAGCCGAATTATACACCATCTTTCTAGTGTCAGAATTGATCGTAAATCTGAAACAAAATATAGATTAATAGAACGCCTAAATACTGACAGTCCGGAAAGAATCAACAAAATCCTGATTACTTCCCTAAAAGTACCAGCATATGAATTAAATTTAACTGCAATATATGCTCTTTATGTTCTCGGAAAACCTATGCACGAAATAGAAAGTTATATAAGACAGTATATGAGGAAGCCACTTAGTAGTCCTATACTAGAAGCCATATCATACTTAAGAAAAATGAAGGGACTAAATATGTAGAATATTAACTACAGAGACATTCCATTTATGGTCTGAAATACATGAGTTGCAAAAGCGTCAGTCATTCCAGAGATATAGTCATTGATTTTTAAAATTTTTTCGTAGGGACTTTCACCGTCTTGAGGCTGATATTGTTCTGGCAATAATTTTAAAACCATTTTATCTTTATAATCTTGCGAAAATACGGAACTTGCGAAGCTAAAAAATAGTGATTCTAGAATTTTGTAACCTGCCACCTGAACAAGTAAAACATTCCGAGCATCAAATACGTTTTTTATTGTTTCTTGTTTCATATATTCTAAATTTTCTGCATATTGACCAACTGATGTTAAGCTTTCTCGAAAAGCTCCTTCCAGAATATTTTTTTCGTGATCCCTAAAGGTGGTAACTGCTTCAGTTACTAAGTTGTTAATTGCTACTGCTCTCAGATATTTTATTTTTTCTGCTTCGCTAGTAGCTATATTATTTAACTTTTTTGTTTCTATTTTTGCAATTCGGTTAAGCATTTCCTTGGCTTCTTGAAAGGTAATGAATTTCATCCGAAATCCATCTTCTATATCAATTATTCTGTAACATATATCATCTGCTGCTTCTACTAAAAATGTAAGAGGATGGCGAGACCACCAACAATAACTTTGATGTTTTTTTAGCAATCCTAAAGAATTTGCAATTTCTTGAAAAGAATCGCGTTCTGAGGTTAAAAAACCATATTTCTTGGGGTTGTTGTTTATATCTTTACTAATAACAATAGATTCAACAGGATATTTAGAAAAAGATGCTAATACAGGGTAAGTAAGCCGCATTCCTCCTTGGCGATGCTGACTAGGCATCTCGATCTTTGTCAACACCCGCCATCCTTGAGCATTTCCTTCAAAGTTTTCAAGCTCAAAAGTTTCAGCTTCTGAAAGTTGCTCCTTAATTGAATTGTTCCATTTTTTAAATCCAGACGATATCGCTTTCTCTCCCACATGTCCAAATGGAGGATTGCCTATATCATGTGCTAGGCAAGCAGCAGAAACGATACTACCGAAGTCAGATGAGTGAAAACCACTATCTTGAAGACTTTTATATTTTCCGATAATATATTGACCAACATAATTTCCTAAAGATCGGCCAACGCAGGACACTTCTAGGCTGTGAGTCAGTCGTGTTCTTACGTAATCATTTTTTGATAAAGAGTAAACTTGAGTTTTGTTTTGCAAGCGCCTAAATGCAGATGAAAATACAATACGATCATAGTCCTGATGAAAACATGTTCTTATGGCATTGTCTTCGATATCATGTTTTTTTCCGACTCTTTTTCGCGTCAAGAGCTGATCCCAGTTCATTTTCATAACAAAAATTTCATAACAAAAATAAAATTTCAAGTGCCTCAGTACAGGACAAAAAAGCGGAAAGCCTCGCCCCAGGGGAAATCTAGCCAACTATTCTCAAGAGAGCACTCCGGGCTGAGGTCAAAAGCGAGAAGTGGGGGGGTAGCGCCAAATGGGAGTGAGAGGGTTAGATCAGAAAGACTACAAACCAAACCTAACCCTCTCATGAACGAGCTTAACCGATTACGCGACACTTTGCGCGCTCATTTGCCCTGGCACGGGGCGAGATTCAACTTTGTCTGCCTGTTTCTGATGGCACTATTCCAAACTAAAACGGTTAATCTTACGGAACTGGCGACGGTCTTCGCTAATCCGGTGCAAATTCTCTCTGATTATACCATTTTTCAAAAATCGTGCCATAGATGTCTATAGAGGGTGTCTGAGAAGTCCCACTGACTACCTTAATCGGGCATTCGGTTCCCACTTAAAGAGGGTAGAACCCTGATTCTCTCGTTGGGATACAAGGCGTGAAGCGCCGCGAGCCCCACTTTTCAGACATCCTCTGAGAAAGTCGAGTTTGAATACATCCGTCATGGAACCCAAAGCTTGATTTCCTCCTTCAATGTGGCGACGGGACGGATTGACCAAGCCAATGTCGGGAAGACCCGTACGGAGGCGGATTTCGTCTCCCACATCGACGCCTTGGTGGTCCAATTCCCCAACGCCCCTAAATGGCATCTGGTGATGGACTGTCTCAATACCCATCAGTCTGAGTCCCTGGTGCGATTAGTCGCCGCCCTGGAGCCGGAACCGATTGAACTGGGTCAAAAGGGGAAATCCGGCATCTTGAAGTCCATGGACACTCGCGCGGCTTTTCTAAGTAATCCTGACCACCGCCTAGTGATACACTTCACCCCCAAGCATTGCTCCTAGCTCAACCCAATTGAAATCTGGTTGAGTATCCTGGCTCGCAAGTTGCTGCGCCGGGCCAGTTTCACGAGTGAGGATGACCTGAGAACCCAAATCCTCGACTTCATCGAGTACTTCAACCGCACAATGGCTAAGCCTTTCAAGTGGACTTATTCCGGCAAGCCCTTGATCTCATGAATACTGGCTTTATTTCTGCCCTCCTGTACTAGGCTCTATTCAACCAAGATGAGGGCTGAGCGAAGCCGAAGCCCGGCTGTATTGACGGTGAGATAATTTGTAGCCGAAATTGCAGTATTAAATCGGGAAAGTACAGAAATTCCAGTTAATCAAAGAATCTCATTCAACGTCAACTTACCCCCGATGACGCTGGTGACAAGAAACCCCACTCTCGTCCCCCTTTCACTGGAGCCATTTTCCAACGCTGAGCCGTATTAACGATTTCCCCAAAAAAAGCCCCCTTCATTGAGAAGGGGGCCAAAACACTATCTGAAGAGAGAAAACCCGTCAGCCTCGCGGCTTACTCAACCCCTTCAATGCGGTCCTCAACCTGTTGATACAACTCCATCAGACGTTCGAGGTTCTCATCACTGGTTTCCCAATAGCCACGGCCATGGACCTCCAGCAACGTTCCCACCATCTTGCGGAAAGAATGAGGATTGAGATTCATCAGGCGTTCCTGCATCTCCTTATCCTTAATAAAGGTCTCATTCGCCTCCTCATACACCCAGTTATCCACCGCGTCCGCCGTCGCCGACCAACCCATCGTGTTCACCAAGCGTTTCGAGAGTTCCCGAACCCCCTCATAACCATGAGACAACATCCCCTCATACCATTTCGGGTTCAGCATCTTCGTCCGGGAATCCAGACGCACCGTTTCCGAGAGACTGCGAACCTGGGCATTGGCCGTCGTCGTATCCGCAATATAAGAATTGGGTTTCTTGCCATCCTTGCGTAACTTCGAGACCACCTTCGTGGGGTCAGAGTCGAAGTAGTGGGACACATCCGTCAAACTGATTTCCGAAGAATCCAAGTTTTGGAACGTCGCATCCGCCGTCGACAGGGCCGACTCAAACACCTTGCGGTCTTGTTCCATCATGCCGGGATTATCCGCATTGAAGGCGAAGGACTTACGAGTCAGATACATCTCTTGC
>SMDP01000110.1:2702-4087 GCA_012911965.1 Geitlerinema sp. P-1104 | reverse complement strand
CGAGGGCATGGATATTTTTACCCGTGGGCAACACATCAGGGTTGCGGATGGGGTCACCACCGGGACCCGGCAGTACATATTCCCCTTCCAAGGCCCGCAACAGAGACCCCAGTTCATTGTCCGCACAAACCTGCTTGAGACAGAAGTTGAGATACTCAATCAGTTTGTCTAAGGCCTCTTTATCCACACGATGGAAGCCAGCGGCTTTGAGAACCTCATACCAGGGTTCATCCTTAATCATCCGTTGCAGCCAGTTACCCAGATTCTCCAAACGAACCCGGCCATCGCTGTCGGTTTTCTCAGCCACCATGGCCCCAACACAGTCGCGGGTGGCTTCAACGATTTTCTGGTTCAACTCCACATCGGCGAGAACCCCTTTATCGTTGTTGCTGTAAATGTCTTGGATGTTGCGGTCGAGACTTTGGGCCAAGAGACTGGGGAGACCCACAATACCTTCTTCTTCCCGGTCGATGCTGGCGATACTGACCAGAGTGGCCACGGCTTCTTCGGCGGTGGGAGGTTTACCGATGACATGCAAGCCACAGGGTAATAACCGCGACTCGATTTCCATCAGTTGTTTGTACACCAAGCCGACGATGGTATCCCGTTCATCTTGACTCAGGTCTTTGGCATCGGCTTCGGGGAAGTCGATGTCTTTGTCGAGATTGACCATGCGGGCTTTCTCAACGATGGTGTTGACGATGGGAATGCCCCGTCCGCCATCTTTGAGGGTTTGGTACGACCCCACCAGTTCACCGAGTTCCTTGAGTCCTTTATACAGACCGGCATTTTCCGCTGGTGGGGTGAGATAGGAAATGGTTTCGGCGTAGCTGCGGCGTTTGGCGATGGTCGCCTCGCTGGGGTTGTTGGCGGCGTAGTAGTAGAGGTTGGGAATGTTACCAATCAAACTATCGGGGTAACAGGTTCCCGACATCCCCATTTGTTTTCCGGGCATGAACTCCAGGGAACCATGGGTACCAAAGTGGAGAACGGCGTCGGCTTGCCAAATCTGTTCGAGATAGGTGTAGTAGGCGGCGAAACCATGATGAGGGCTGGCGGAACGGCTAAACAACAGCCGCATCGGGTCACCTTCGTAGCCAAAGGTGGGTTGGACGCCGATAAACAGGTTCCCGAACTGTTTCCCGTACACCAAGAGGTTTTGCCCGTCGCTGTTGAGGGTTCCGGGTGCCGCCCCCCAGTTTTCTTCTAAGCGTTTGGCGTAGGGGGTGAGGTTTTCGTATTCGTCAACGGGCATCCGATAGGCCACGTTGAGTTCTGGGCTGGCGTACTGGGCGGCGGCATCATGGATGACCGCGTTCATCAACTCCTGGGGATTCTCGGGCAGGTCTTCGATGCGGTAGCCGTTGCGTTGCAGGGCGGTGGCG
>SMDP01000110.1:0-2456 GCA_012911965.1 Geitlerinema sp. P-1104 | reverse complement strand
GCGATTTGTAGGGCGACTTGAATCGGGTGCAGTCCTAGGTCGCTGTCTTCCCATTCTTCGGTGGTTTGGAAGACGAGGGGTAGAGCGACCATGTAGGGGCAGTTGAGCCGCTTGAGGGAGTCGATGGCTTTGGGATGGTCTTGACGGGCGGGACCGCCGACGAGGGCAAAGCCGGTGAGGGAAACGACGACATCGACGAAGGCTTTGTTGTTGGGGTTATCGGTTTCCCCTTGTTCCCAGAAGAATTTGTTGACGGGTTGGGAGAAGTCGAGTCCGCCGGAGAAGATGGGGATGACGCGGGCGCCAAGGGATTCAAATTCTTGCACCATGGCCACGTAGTGGGCGTCGTCGCCGGTGACGAGGTGGGTCCGTTGCAGGACGAGTCCGACGGTGGGGGCGAGGGGGTCTTTGTGGTCGTCGCTGATGTCCCGGCGGGAGTTATACCAGTTGAGGTATTCTTTGACGTCTTCGAACATTTGGGGGGCGAGGGGATGCCAGATACCCATGTCGGGGTAGACGACGGGGTCGTTGTAGGTGACGTCTCGCTTCCCTTCGGGCAGTACGTATTTGTCTGCCAACATCAAGATGAAGTTTTCCAGGTTGTCGGGGGACCCGCCGAGCCAGTATTGGAAGCTCAGCATGAAGTTGCGTGCGTCCTGGGCTTTGTCCACGGGCATGTATTTGAGGACTTTGGGCAGGGTGCGCAGCAGTTTGAGCATTCCGTCTTGGAAGGAGGCGCCGGACTGCTCTTTGCGCTTTCTCATGAATTGGGCGATGGCACTTTTGGATTGTCCCAGTTGTGCCATGGAGAAGCTGCCCAATTTGTTGAGGCGCATGACTTCGGGCATGGAGGGGAAGACGATGGCGGCGTCGAGGTTGTCCCGGGCGGGTTGGACGGCCTCGATGACTTTTTCGGCTAGGTCTTCGATGAAGATGAGGGAGCCGATGAAGATGTTGGCTTGGGCGACATCCCGTTTCAGGTCTTCGCAGTTTTCAGGGTCGCGCAGTTCTTCGATGAGGTAGCCGCTCAGTTCGATGGCCAGGTTGGGGTTGTTGGCGTTGATGGCTTGGGCGGCGGCGGACAAGGCACTCTGATATTGCGATTCGAGCACGACATAGACCACCTTGATTAGGGTGCGACCGTTGAGGTCGTCGGGAGCCTGGATGTGGCGAACGGTGGGCTTGACGTGGGTGAACATGAATGGGTTACTCCTTACGCGATTCGTGATGTTTACTAAACCTGGTCTGGGATGGGCTTATGGAATTTAGCTATATAGGTGTTTTTACCAAATAATGTTAGGGGGACTTCACTCAAATCCGCGTTCTGAAACAATTTGATAGAAAATCTGCAACATTTCGTTACATTTGTTTAGAAAATTGACGGAATGGGGGACGCGAGGGGGATTTAAGCAATTGCTCGGTTGTTTTAGTTAGGTGGGTTTTGGTCATTTTGTCAAGAGTGTTTGGGGAGGAATGGGTCTGGGGAGGGTTCACCTCACTGAATATTAATTCTTGATACAAGATACCGGAAATTGCGGTGATGGGTTAGGGCGGTGATTTAAAATTTGAGAAGATAATCTATTCAGATAAGTTGCGGCGAAACGATGGTTTCAGGGTGAGGATGGGTTGCGATCGCAATTTGTCGGGTATCCTATTGAGGTGAAGCTGATGTCAAATTTTCTATGTCCTTGTTGTTCTTATCCTTTATTAGGCTATGTCCGTCACGGGACGTTGCGTTGGTTTTGTCCTCGCTGTCATCAGGAAATGCCCTATGGAACTGTGGAAACAACGCATTTATCCCAGGCAAGTGTTTTAGAAAATCATCAGCTTCAATCGGCCGGTGAGGAACCGGTTTCGCCGAGTCGCCAGGTCATGTCTCCGGTTAAGTCTGAGGGGACAACGATGGCCCAGCCGATTTCGGAACGCTTTTCTGATCAGTTTCCAGCATTGTTACATGAAACGGTGGATGGGGTCCGAAAAATTTTGCGTGCAGACCGGGTGATTCTCTGTCGGACGACTCGCAAGTGGGAGGCGACGGTGGTCGCAGAGTCTCATGCACCGGGCAGATCTTCGATGCTTAAATGCCGTTTAGGTCGCTTTTTTAGTGCTGAGGAGATTCTACAGTTTCAGGAGGGAAAACTCCAGGCGATCGCGGATTTAAATTCGATGGATCTCGATCGCTGTCCTACGAAGATTTTAGAGTGCTTTTTTGAGGTTTCCGCCAAGTTGGTGGTTCCGGTGCGTTTAGAAGAGATACAGGGATTGTCGTTGTGGGGATTGTTGGCGGTGCATCAATGTTATACCGCTCGCAGTTGGTCACAGCGGGAGATTGATACGACGCTCTTGTTGGCGCAACAGTTGGCGCGATCGTTGGAGCGCGATCGCCGCTATTGTGAGTTACAAGCGGCTCATGAGGCCTTACGGGAAACGGCGTTTATTCATCAAGAGCAGTTATT